>JAJDEK010000578.1 GCA_029259875.1 Planctomycetaceae bacterium | reverse complement strand
ACTCACTTGATTTAACTGCTGTCTCTCTTTCGGAGTTAGTGATTCCAACCCAAATTCGTGCACTTTATGCAGCAATAAATCAAGTTGTTTTTCAGCATTCAAACTCTTTTCGCGTTCACGTTGTTCTTTCTGAAGTTTTCGATTTTTCCGCCACTTCTGGAAAAAGCCGCTCTTTTTCTCACTCAACTGGCTGCTAGATCGCTCTAAACTTGTATAACCCTGGGAGAAATCGTATCCAAAAGTGGAATCATCAAATGAATCCTGACTGGAAACCGTTGAAAACTCTAACAAGTTAAGCATTAACAGTAATGCGCTAAAAAAGACAACCCATACAGCTAAACTACAGAGGCCTATAACCATCCCAAGACCACCAATCCAGAAGCTCACATTGAGCAGGACCATATGCACTACTGTTTCATCAAAACGACGTGAAAGAAAGACCTGTAAAATTTTTCCACCATCCAGAGGCAGAACAGGGATCAAATTGATCAATAAAAGTAGCCAATTAATACTGAATATCATTAAAAGGACTGCCTGACCAAGATTCTTATCTAAATCAACGGCAGGTAATTTAAATGGGTTCAAAGATTGTGAAAGCTCACCTGACCAGATTACTGCAGGAATCGTAATAGCACAGAGCAGCAGATTGACGATAGGCCCCCCCAAAATAGTCAAAATTCGGGCAGACATTGAATGTGCAGGATTACAAGAAACAAGCCCTCCTAAAGGCCACAACACAATCTGATCGGCTTCTCCACCAGTCATTCGACAGGCTACAACGTGCCCCATCTCATGAAGAAAGACACTCAAAAAAAGGATGCTGAATAAGGCGATTCCTAATCCCAATGAGTAATGAGCCCAAAATACCAGCAGCAATACAGGTAGAAAAATGCTGACACGAACCTGTGCTAGAAACCAGGTTCCAATAGGAAATGACCAGTGCAATGGATTCGAACGACTCATCTTACGAAAACCTGAAGAATGTGAACCATATATCCCGCTTTATTTCAGATTAATTCAGAAAGCAAAGCCGACGTTTCGACTTCACTCTTCTTGACTCATACCCGAATGATATTCAGCGAATCAACCCTTGAGAATTCCACTTTTTTTATTTAGTAAATCATAATCAATTTGGTAGCCTAAAACATCCCTAAAAAATTTTTCTCGCCAATTCCTTCAGCAATTTCCTTTAGACTCTCCCACTCAATATCTCCAATCTGATGAACGCAAGTGGTTGAAATCGCTAAGACTCCAACAACTTGATCGTCTTCAAAGATTGGCACAGCATATGATTGTTGTGCCCCAAACTTTTTAAGCCATTCAGAAGACCCTTGAAGTCCAGATTCCCCTACCTGCAAAGTTCCAATCGCAGGTTTTCTTTCGACAACGGCTTTTACGATCCCTAAGCCAGTATTTTCCAATGAAACACTTTTTGTAATTGAAGCAAATTGTTTACGTACATGTTCATCCATTTCAGTGACTGCGCGAAAGCCTATTTGAAGTAACTGCCCCTTATCATCACAGCGCCATATTCCAATGGCTCTACCGTTCAATAGTTCCATTATTCGGTCCAAAACAGGCGCGAACGTTTTTTCCTGAAAAGCTTCCCCGATCTGTTCCAATATCTCATCAACCTGCTGTTGCATCTATATTCTACTCCTTCGAAATATTTGATTTAAGACGGGCTACAATCTGTTTTAACAGGAGATCTGTTTAGTTAATCTGCCGATTCAGTCATATCGCATCACCAAATATATCTCCTTTAACCAAAGATGCTAGCGGGGTAGTAGATAATCCTTGAACGAAAGGCTACCTACCGTATAGAATAGGACTAGCGGTCTTTTTTCAAAATACTTATTAATGCATTTCTAAGTGTAGTCATATAAATATACTTTCAACGTTCCAATCTACCGCGTTTTCGCTAATTAACACTTTCAATACCCTGAGAATTTTAACATATCGGACTACTGATTATGGATCTTCCAACTTGTCCCTCTTGTGGTGCCTCAGTCCTTGATGAAGACGCAGCAGATTGTCCTTTCTGTGGCGCATCCATGTCTGCGTCTGGCTCATCTGCTTCTGGAACAGCAAGTGGAATTAAGCAGCCATCCCAGGCACCTTCTTCAAAGAAAGCTCCTGCTAACAAACGAACGAAACGTGAAACAATTGCCGACGATGATCCCTTCGATTTAGAGCGGCAGCAACAAACAACTAAAGTGATCTCCTTATTGCGGAAACCTGTTAAGGGAAAAATGTTTCGCGTTGTGTGTCCGATGTGTGATACACCCGGATTTGCGTCTTCCAAAGTGGTAGGAAAAGAAGTCAAGTGCCGGAATTCAGAATGCTTGGCTCCTGTATTTCTGGTTCCAGACCCAGACGCTAAAGATCATAAATCGACTGAACAGGAAGAACCCAAGGAAAAGAAAAAGTCGAAACTACCTCTCATCGCTATTGTGTTATTGGTTGTTGTGTCACTAGGGGGTGGTTATTACTACTTAACTCGTGTTCCCAGTGGTTCAGAATTGAGCAAGCCTTTTGATCACTCAGCTATTTCCAATGCATCTAAAAATTCGTTCCTCACTCCCACCAATAACAAAACAAATTCTCTTGATGCCAACTCTAATCTTAAGAATGGAACGAGCAATCCGTCCCCAAAGCCCCAGAAGTCTGCGGAAGCAGTTCAAAAAGAAGCGCTCGAAACAATTGTAGAACTTTCTCGCGTCAGAGAAAATCGTAGTAAACCTTATAGTAGACGATTAGCCGCTGAAGCCTATGCAGTCTCTGGTGATATTAAATCATCTCAGGAACAAATCGACCGTATTGATTCGGTAAGTCCGCCTCTTCCTTTTTATAAAATTTTTCCTTTGATCGAAATCGGCTGGATTCAATTAAAAGCAAAAGAGGCTTCTGGTTTGAAGAAAACACTGGAACAGACTGAACAACTCTCGAAGCAAATTCCCGAATATGGGGGTAGAGACACACTTGATCTCGCCGCGCGACTTGCTGCATTCTGGGTTGCTGCCGGTAAAGAAGAACTGGCTGTAACGTTAATAAAAAAATATCAAAAAAAGAATAGCCTGGCTCAACTATCAGCTTACCTTCAAATTGCGCGAGAAACGAATCAGTATGATTTTGAATCCCTAATCGACCTGCATCAACAATGGGACTCTCCTCAATGGGTAGCAGTAACATTGATTCTCATAGCCAAAGGATATCCACAAGACGCTTTAAACTGGGCAGCAATTGCACCAGAACCTATGGATCGCACAGAAGCAGTGACAGAGTGGGCGTTATCACAAATAAAACAGTCTGCCGGTCAAAAGCAAAAACCAGAGACATCCTTAATTCAATCTGCTGAATCGAAACTGTCTTCAACTGGAAGCGCTTATATGTATGCACTTTGTGCTAAAAAGTTAATCTCACTTAAGCTACCCAAAGCGGCACAGACTTTTTTGGAAAAGTCAAAATCACTTTTAGCGAGCACACCTCTGCCTGTCCCCATAACATTGGGAAATATCAAAGCTGTGAACAAGCTTATTCTTCCTATCGCAGCACCTTTAAAAATGTTGGCTCAGACGAATCTTCAAATTGCCTGTGTCGAATCCAAGTTAGGAAAAAAGATAGAAGCAGCGAAATTCCTCAATAATGCCGTACAATCAATCCGTGCGATCGCCCCAAGTGTCGATGCTGTTCAAAGTAAACTAAATGAAACATCCAACTTTAATTTTAAAGAGGAAATAAAAGATGCTCTGAACCTGAGTAGCAATGATCGTGTTAGAAGAGGGATCAATAACTACCGAAAACAATTGCGAAATTTAAAATCTGCTGCTGAAAATAGACTCGCTCTTTTGGTTCAGCTTCTTTCGCAAGCATCTCGATCTCAATTAGCCACAGACGCCTGGAAAATCGCTTTGAAAAGCCAGGAGACTTCAGATGTTAATCTCAAAGATGCACTTTTACAATCCAGTTTGCCTGCTGTCATTATTCAGTCTGTAGACCAGAATAACAATGAGTTAGTATCGCAGATCAAGAAGACCTTGAATGACAAAGTTCCTGGATTATTAAAAGAGGATTTGTTGATTCGACAGGTAACTTCTCTAGTGAAAAATGGGAGACCAGAACAAGCAGCACATGAAATCAATCAGTCAGATTTGAAAAAGGCGTGGAAAGGACAGCTTTCTCTACAGTTGTTGTCGAATTTGATGAATGAAACCCAATTTGAACAGGCGACCCAATTTATTACCGCTCTTAAAGACCCTATTTTGAGAGAAGACATGCTCAATACGCTTAGTGCAGCCTCCGCAATTGAGGGAAATATCTCCGCAATAGAAAAGCTACTAGGAGGCAATCTTTATACTCCTACAGAAAAAATATCGGGTTACCTGGGACTGATTTGCGGTATTCAAGCTCAACCAAATGGTCAGCTCGAAACATCAGCCCCACAGGCACAACCGAAAAACTTGTAAGCTTTTATGTAAATCGATTGTCCTGTAAATTGTGCCTTAGTTCTGTTTTTTCCTCAATTGTTGACAAACATACGTAACTATTTTGCAGAGTTCCCGCCGAATTTTATTCTGAACATGTCAAAGCTCTAAAACAAAACACTGAACAATAGAATCGCACACTGAATTCACCAATCGAGCTGGACTTAGATTTCAACGATTTTCGACTTTAGCTATTTCTTCAACCAGAGTTCCCTATTCAATATTTTCATTATAAACTAACATCTTGAAATTGTAGATTTTGAACCACAAGCTGATTCATATTGAAGTCTAATCAAACCCAAGCAATTAATTGCAGATCACCAATGATCCCCAGAAATACATCACGGAGGAAATGTATGAGCCGCATTGCTCATTTCGCTTTAGTCCTGTCAATTGGATTCTTTATCCCAAAAGCTGTGATTGCTGAAAACGCGTCTGCCCCCAATATCTCACTTGTGCAAATTAATGCAGATGGCATGATTGCAGACCTGAAATATCTGGTGTTGGATCTAGCCAATGACAAGAAGGGCTGGAATAATCTTGATGAAATACTCCCCACATTCCTTGATGGAATTGATAAACAACGCCCAATGAGAATTGATATCTTGCTCGGGGAGAATCAGCAGGAGCGTTATCGATTAATCCTTCCCATCAGCAAATTAAAAGATTTTCGGAATAATCTGGAAGTTTTTGAGATCACTTCAAAAAAACAAAGGAATGGTCCTTACAAATTGGATAATCTTTTTCAAGGATTTATGAAGTACTTGCAAGATTTCAAGTATGTCGTGATCTCTGAAAAACTCTCCGAAGTGGAAGAAATCACAGATCCGCTCAAAAGAGTTCAAGAGCTCTTGAACAAAAAATACGACTTCAGTGCATTGATTACGAATGAAAAAGATGGAGTCGATGCACGTAAAAAAACAATGGACAATACGCGTAAGCAGTTACTTGCTGCAATCAAGAAAAAACGAGACGAAACAGAAAGTGCATTTGAACTCAGAAAACTTGTCTTTGCTCACCAGATGGATGAAGTAGAGCGGCTGTTTGCTGAGTCAGAAAAGATGGTTATCGGGTGGACGACAGACTCTACAAAGAATGAGGGCCGCCTGGACTTCACACTAAAGGCCATTGAAGGCACTGACCTAAATAACAGCATTCAACAGTTTGCCACAAAACCCAGTTATTTTGCCAATGTTTCAGTGAAGCAAGATGGAATTCTTAATGGCAGGATAAATCATCCACTGGATGAAATGCGAAAAGAAAATATCACCGCATTTTACAAATTGCTTCTGACCACTTTGAAAGAACGTATTACAAAAAATGAAAGTTTAACTGGCGATCAAAAGACGGCTGCCACAAAAGTTTCTGAACTCGTGATTCAAATGTTTGATGCGGGTAAAGAAACATCTATGATTGATGCATTTATCGATACGAACCCTGTTGCTGATGGAAAAAATGAACTGCTGGGAGGGATTCGATCAAAAGACGGTGCTAAACTCAGAGAGGTTGTTGAACTTCTTCCAAAATTACTGATTGATCAAACTGTTGAGCTTGATGTCGTAACGGAAGATTCTTTGAACATTCATAAAATCAATATCAAAAAACAATACCAGGCTGGTTTTTATGAACTGTTTGGAGCAGGGGAGGCTTTGTACGTGGGAAGTACACCCGATGCACTTTGGATGGCCGCTGGCCCTAACGCGATAGAACGCATCAAAGCAGCTACCAAGCTAGTTAATGAAGCCCCTCCCGAAACAATCAACCCTAATGTGATTGAACTGAATGTGAAGGCACTTCCTTGGTTGAAAATGATCAACAAACTTCGGGGCAAGAAAGGGAATCCAGAGATGCGTGAAATAGCGTTAAAATCTCTGATGGATACTGATGACACCTTTACCTTTGTCATGAAAAAAGAAGAAGATACTATTGATGGTAAAGCGACATTGGACAAAGGAATTCTGAGATTCATCGGCAATCTCATTGCTAAGTTCTCAAAAGAAACCTTGTAAAATCCATTTCCTGTTTCGTGTAAGTGAAGTTGTATTGTTTCAACTTCAATACACTACTTGAGTTCTGTATTAGTGAGTATGAATTTTAATTTCATACTCACTAATATTAAGATTCGGATCTAACACACCATTTATCGTACTGTCGTACTAATGACAAAAGCAAATTAATCCCAATCTTCCATTATTTCTTGCAGTTGCTCTTCTTCAATTTGATCGATAGAAAGATCTACTAATTGATCTTCAACAGAATGGGGATTAACGTTCACAGCACGACGCTCAATTGGTTGTTCCTCAGTTTTTTGCGTGGCCACAGCTACTGGTGCCAGACTTGGTCGTTTCGAAGAGTGAGGAGAATTCGCTTCCTGAACACTATCAGATTGGGTAAATTTTCGCACTTTTTCCAGAAACTCTGACTTGGAAAAACTGGTTTTGATGATGTAATCATTTGCTCCACCATGAATAGCAGCAATCACGGTTTCCTTGCTTGCATCAGATGTCAGCATGATAATTTTTGTCTGACTAAGCGTTGGATGTGAACGAAAAGCCTTCAATGTTTGTAATCCATCCCAAACGGCCATTTGTACGTCTACAATCGCAATGTCTGGAGGGTATTCTAATGCTTTATAAAATCCCTCAGAGCCATCACTGGCAACAGAAACAATATACTCTTTACGCAAAAAAGAAACCATCAAATTTCGAAAGAGCGGATCATCATCGATGACCAAAACACGCGCCGTTGATTTTTTAGAATTTTGTAGCATGAGAGGAGCCTACTACGACACAAAAAATTTCAATTTATGAGTTGTCAGAAGGAGCAATGGAATCGAAGACTTCGTTTAAAACGAGTAACATCTCCTGAGAACGATTATCCAATTCAACATGATCGGGAATCATATAATTCTCATCTGTTTCTGATGATTCCAATTCTGGTTCTACGAGTATCTCTGTATCGCTCATGAATTTTCTCTCAGTTATTCTGACCAACTCGAACTATTAGGGGCCAAATCACAAATGTATCTAAGTGATGTCCGTTGATTAAAAATAGGTCAGCTACAAACAAATGATCTGTCTTTCTGGGAAAAATGCTCTGTTAAGGGATTTCTTGGTATAAGTATTCCACCCAAACAGTAAAATCGGAACAGTAAGGCCAATTAAACAAACCCAGAAGACCTTAATGACTTGACCATACTACTTACTGTCAAATCTGATAGTGCCATCCCAGTCAGCTGGAGCGATTCTGTTGGTTCGAGTAATCTGCTGTGCGAGAAAATCCTGTGCACGATCAGAAGGAGGAATTGCATGGAGCAACCGAAATGATTCTTCCCAATCCCCTTGAATAAAACAGTTAACGGCTGATTCGTAACACGTAACTTGTTCGTCAGTGAGAGTTTCAGATTTTGCTTCCGGTGGAAGAAGCTCACTAACGATGACAGGTTTTTCCATCCCGTAAGGTAAAATTTGAGCCAGCTTACGAGCCCGACCTTCCTGCTGATCTAGTTTGGTCCTTACAATTTGTGCTGTTGCTTCATCCATTAAAACCGGAACACGCAGGTGTTTTGTCAAACCTTCCAAACGGCTGGCCAAATTGACTACGGGCCCAAATACCGTCACCTTCACCTGATCGCTAGTCCCAATCTTACCTGCGACTGCCTTTCCATGTGCAATACCAATTCCCATACGAAAATCAGCAAGCGGGTGATCAGCTTGCAAGTTTATCTGTTCAAATGCAGCACGAATCGCCAAAGCTGCGCGGCAGGCATCAAGTGGCGCCAAATCTGAAGAAAAGGGCCATCCCCAGAATCCTAACGCAGCATCTCCTTGAAAATCACCAGTCACCCCTCCAAAGTCCAAAATATGCGAAGTCATTATTCCCAAAGCTTGACTTACTCGGTCTAGCAGACCAATTAAATCTCCCGATGAATCTTCTGCGTGCTGGCTAAATCCTCTCAAGTCACAAAACAAAACTGTCACATCACATTCCCTGGGTTCAAGGATGTCGGTATCAAGGTTATCGCCAATGGCTGAGAGAATCGGAGGTGCAAAGAATTGTCTTAAACCTGCCTGTTGTCTTTCCAATTGATTAAGCCTGCGTACTGACTTAATGATTGAAGCAACAAGCTCTGTAAATTTGACGTCCGCCTGGAGGTCGATACCACTGGCTCCCTGTGGAACATTAACTTGATAAGGGTGGTTCAGTTCTCCGGCAACATAGAGTCCCCAGTTTCCAGAAGTACCATCTTCAATCGGAGTACAAAAAGCCCAGTCAAACTCAGCGACCGCAGTATAATCTTCCTGATGCTCTACTTCTTCTCTGGCTGCCCAAACGTGTAAAACTGTCCGTTTGCTTTTTTTCACAGCTTCTAGCACTAATCGTCCGCTGGGGCGGAAACTTCCCTGTGCCTGGCGTCGTCTTTCCCAAAATGGAACTTCAACTCGATTTTCATCATTCAAACGCACAACGGCAACTGCCCCTGCATGCTTCACCCCTGATAATAACATAGTCACTAAACGATGAAATAAATCAGCATCATTTCTGGCATCCATAATTAGATCAGGTAAATGTGCCAAAACGTCGATCCTTTGATCGGCATCACGATACTTGACTTTTAGTAACTCATTTGGCTTGAATGTCACCTCTTCTAAAGGCGATTCGCGCGGTGATGAAAAGCTGGAAGCAGTATCAACCAATTGAATAGTTGTTGAACCGATTACGAAAGAGTTTCCTGCTTCAAGAAGAAACTCATCAGATTCTTCCCCAAATAAGAAAATATGATTCTCAGCAGTCGCAATTTTTTTTACAGAAACCTGTCTCTGCTGCACTGTCAAAAGCACATGTTTGCGTGAAATTCGGTCATCCCAGAGGACTTGAATATCGGCATCACTCGACCGGCCCAACACAAGTTCCTGACCGGTCTCCAGACTGAATTTACTGGACTGGTGGTGATTCGATCCATATATCATTAATTCCAACAATAAAGTCTCCCAATGTTAACGATAGCCTGATGATTATTACTCGCGGTGGTGATTAGGCCAACTGGATGACGAGGTGGAACCCTGGTCTGTTCGTTTTTCAGACTGTTGACGAGCCCAATCCCAGGCACGCCGTTCTGTCAAAACTCTCATCACAAAATACCAGACAGTAAACACTAAAAGACAACTCGTTGCCAACACAATCAAACCATACTGGATGAGCCAACTTCGCATTTCCGTAACAGGACGCAGCGTCATACTCCGACGCTCCTGAACAACTGCTGTCCAACCGGTCATTCCTATTGGCGAGAACGCTGCCAGCCAGACGTTATCCTCATCATCAGTTGAAAGCACTGCTTCAACGGGATCATGATAGTCACTTATCATCGCTGATAATGGACCAGTTTGGTTCTTTTCTTGTGCCAATTTGAATGATTGCAATTGATCAAAATGTTTCTCTTTGAGAGCTAAGCGATCCACTTCTTCACGGCTCAGCTTTCGTAAATTATTTGCTGTCATTCTCGGATGAGCCAGCACTTTCCCATCACGGTTGTCTATCAACGCAATTTTTCGATCCCCACTATTTTCAGAATCCCCGCGTATACTTTCATCGTAGGCTGTCAGTAATTGATCCAGATGAGTTGTTCTAGCTAAGACCCCCAGCACCTTATCATTCTGTAAATCCCAAATCGGAACGGCTACAGCCACCATCCATTGATTGGTTGCTTCACTCTTGAAAACCTGACAAATATAGGGTTTCGTGATCGGTTTAATTGAATCGGGAGCTTCTCCTTTTTTGTACTCCTTACCTTGTCCGTGAAAATAATCACGATATGAAAAGTTCTGGCCAATCGTAGGTCCCGCAGGATTACGCCAGATTTGCTTCCCTTTGTCATTCGTAAGAAACCAACTAGTATCCTTCTCTCGATTTAATTCTGAGCGTTTATCATCAACTAATTCTTTCTCTTGCTCCACATATTCAAATAACTTTGGGTAGTCCTTTTGTTCCATCATTTTTCGCAAGAATGTCTTATCAGAGAAATCGAGAAGTTGATCCTGACGGTCCTGTAGTTCCCGCGCAACATTTTGTGACAATAAACTGGCCGAAATGGAATCACTTTTTAATGCTCGTTCTGTCAGATTTTCTCGAATCTTATTTACCATTTGATTTACCGCTGCTCCCGCAACGGGAATTAGCCCAATGATCAATAATAGTGGGCCTATCACACCTAACGCGATTAAAGGCCGTCTGGCTCGGTGTTGTTCTCTTTGAAGCAAATTTGTCAGAACGGCTTGTGCGTTGGGAAACCGCTTTTTGGGATCGGTTTCAAGACAACGATCAACAATATCAACTAAACGTCGATCGACCCCAGAAACCTTGCGATGCTCAGAAGGGCGGGGGGCGTTTCGTATTAAATCTCGATATGCCTCCAGTTTTGCTTCGAGTGAATCCAAATTTCGAATCGACAATTCATTTTCAGGAGTACGATAGGGAGCCTTTCCACACAACATATGATAAAACAAAGCCCCCAAAGCATAAACATCCCACCTCGAATCAGGTATCGCTTGAAGGTCGGCTTGTTCGGGGGCCATGTAAAATAGTGTTCCCAGAGAGGGGCTTTGCTCATCTGAAAGACGCGATTGCCCGAAATCACACAGCCTCGGCTCAAAATTGGCATCGAGTAGAATGTTGGCCGGTTTGAGATCACAATGCAAAATCCCACGGCCATGTGCGTGTACCAGCGCGAGCAAAACGGTTTTAGCTATACGAACGGCTTCTGATACAGGAAGTGGACCGGAATCTAAAAAGGATGACAGAGAACCATTTTCAAGGTATTCCATCATGTAATAAGGGGGATCACTATTCCAACCAACCCCTTGAAGGCTAATGATATGTCGGGATGTATATAACTCAGCCAGTTTTTCTACTTCTCGATTCAAGAGCGACCAATCCAAGCCACGTCGATAAGTATAAAACTTGATCGCAACATACTTGCCAGTGTTTTCTTCTTGAGCAAGCCATACCGATCCATAAGACCCTTCTCCCAAAGAGCGGATGATGATATAGCCAGGTACTTTTGCTGGTAGAGAAAGTCCATCCTTGCTTAAATGTGCAGCCTGTGACCTTTCCTCCGGCGATTGTTTCAGAGTTTTATCATTAGAATCTGCATTACTGGGCTGAGAATCCGGTTGATTGATCTCGGAAGGCTGTTGATCCTCTGCGAGTGGTACATTCTCTTGAGATTCTGATTGATTCATAGGGAAATATCTTTATATCGATGCTGCCAATGAGAGGAATTCTGATTCCCGATGCAACTTAGTGAGAAGCTTCTGCACTCGCTCTATTCTATGCAATAGACGGGCAAGCCTCAACAATTAAAATGAGAACGTAACTTATTGATTTTCAAGGTATTTCTCCCTGTAAACCTGGCAAAATTCAGGTGCTTAGTTAGTTGTGAATTTATTGAAATTTCGATACAATTTCATGAAGGTTTTGAGACTTAAATCCTGTAGCAATTTACGAAATTTTCATCCTCTGTTTTGACCAAAAATAGCTTGCTCTCAACAGAGTATATATCAATTAAATATCGAGGAAACCGGCATTCATTTATCAAAAAACGAATCGTTTCCTCATCCTCTGAATTGGCTCACCACATGTGATTATCGACTGCTAATCGTCTTAGCAGCTCAAATCATGAGTCAAATTCAAACACACAAATAAAACAGATTATCAGTAGTTGTATTCCTTAAGGAGAACAAGGATTGGCTAGCGACAACGGCGAAGAGCCGAATACTTCAGAGAATATCAAATACCTGGACATTCAAGATGAGATGCGCGACAGTTATCTCACTTATGCTATGAGTGTGATTATCAGCCGCGCACTGCCTGACGCACGCGATGGTCTGAAACCATCACAACGTCGAATTCTTGTAGCAATGAACGACTTAAATTTGGGTTCAAGTTCATCTCGGGTAAAATGCGCAAAGATTTCCGGTGACACCAGCGGTAACTACCACCCACACGGTGATGGTTCTATCTACCCAACCCTTGTACGTCTGGGGCAAGAGTGGGTAATGCGAAACGTCCTGATTGATAAACAAGGGAACTTCGGCTCACTCGCAGGTTTGCCTCCTGCTGCAATGCGTTACACAGAAGCCAGACTTTCCTCGGTTGCTGCTGAAATGCTGGACGACATTAATCGTAATACCGTCGATTTTGTCCCCACTTATGACCAGAGAAACAATGAACCCGTTGTGCTGCCCGCTAAGTTTCCCAACTTGCTGGTCAATGGATCCAGTGGAATTGCTGTCGGAATGGCGACAAGTATTCCCCCACAGAATATGGGAGAAGTCTGCGATGCAGTTACCCTGTTGATTGACAACCCAGATGCGACCATCGATGACATTCTGCAAGTCATGCCCGGTCCAGACTTCCCCACTGGTGGCATTATTTGTGGACGTTACGGAATTCGGAAGGGTTATGCCACCGGCCGATCCACGATTTCACTTCGAGCACGAACACATTTCGAAACCGAAAAACAATCAGATGTAATTGTTGTTACAGAGATTCCCTATATGGAAACGCGTGACCGAATCAGGGAAAAGCTGGAAACGTTGGTCCGAGATGATAGAGTCAAAGGGATTTCACGAATTGTTGACTTGACCGACAGAAATGTCCCTCCCTGGAAAGTTCATCTTCAGATCATTCTAAAAAGGGATGCCGACAAAGAAGTTGTGCTGGCCCAACTCTTTAAGTTTTCCCCTCTACAAAGTACCTTCAGCATTATTTTGTTGGCGTTGGTAGGAAACCGACCTGAAACCCTGTCCGTCAAGGAATTACTGCAACAATTTCTCATTCACCGGATTGACGTAATTCGTCGCCGTACTGAGTTCATGCTTGCGGAAGCCCGCAAGAGAAAACACACCGTCGAAGGGTTAATGATTGCCCAGATCGATATCGACGAAGTCATCAAGACTATTCGTAATTCTCCAAGTAGGGCCGAAGCAAAAATCAGTCTGCAAGGGATGCAGGTTGATGGTAAGCTGATTGAACGGGCCCTCGGCGAAGATGGTTTTAAAGAATACCAAAACGAACAGGGAGTTCACGAATATTATTCACTCTCCGCCAACCAGGCTGAAGCAATTGTGTCTATGCAACTAGGTTCTTTGGCAAATCTGGAAAGAGAAAAACTCAGTGATGAGCATAAAGAATTACTGAAAGCCATCGCGGAATATCTGCATCTTCTGTCTGATGAAGACCACATCCGATCCGTAATTCATGATGACATGCTCCACCTCAAACAGAAGTACTCAGACAAACGCCGAACTGATATTTCTGATGATGAACTGATTGATGTGAATCGAGATGACCTGATTACAGAAGAACCCATGGTCGTGACTCTTTCACAACGGGGTTATATCAAGCGAACTCAGTTGAATACCTATCAGGCACAAAATCGAGGTGGAAAAGGAGTCAAAGGCGTCAAAACCGATGATGAGGATCCGATCCAGCATTTGTTTGTTGCCAGCACTCACTCTTATCTCTTGTTTATCACAAACCGAGGGCGTGTCTATTGGCAAAAAGTATATGACCTACCACTTCAAGGTCGTACTGCCAAGGGAAGAGCATTAGTGAACTTGCTCTCACTCCAGGAAGATGAAACTGTCTCCAATTGTGTTGCGGTTCGTGAATTTGATGAAGAACGCTTCCTCATAATGGTAACCCGTAATGGCATTATCAAAAAATCGCCACTTTCCGCATATAGCCGGCCCCAACGCGGGGGAATTATTGCGATTAAACTCGATGACGAAGATGAACTCGTTGAAGCATTGATTGTTTCCCCCGGAGAGGACTTGTTACTTGCCACCTCTGACGGGATGTCCATTCGCTTCGCACAATCTGATGCGCGTAGCATGGGGCGTAACACCCGCGGCGTCAAAGGAATCAAGCTCTCCAAAGCAGGGCACGTCATTGGGATGGTAATTGCAGACCCTGATGCTTGCCTATTAACAGTTTGTGAAAACGGCTTCGGCAAGCGGACTCCGTTTGGCTTTATTCCCAGTAATCCAGATACGGAAGAGAATTCCACAGAGACAATTGAAGAGGATAGTGCTGAAACGGATGAAGATCTCTCCGAATCGGAACCTGATTTAGAAGATAGCTCTGACGATGAAACCGAAACTCGTAGTGGAATGCAATACCGCCGTCAAAAACGAGGAGGAAAAGGAGTTCGAGATATTCGTACTTCTGCGCGAAATGGACAAGCTGTTGGCATTATCCCTGTTGCAGAAGACGATGAAGTACTCATGGTAACCAGTAGCGGAAAAATCCAACGAGTTCGAGGACGTGAAATCAGCCAGGTCGGACGAAATACGCAAGGAGTGCGTGTCATCAAACTTGACGAGAATGACAAACTCGTCTCGTTGGCTAGAATTCCGGCAGAAATCGTCGATGAATCTGAAAATGATGCAGCAGTCGGTTCGGAAGTATCGACAGAGATTCCTCCCACTGAAGAGAAAACAGATAACGATTCTGAATCTAACCAGGAATAACTTTTTAGTAGAAAAAGAACTGGTTAATCAGATATTGAGGGAGACTTAAATGAAGCAAATATTAGTCACTGGTGGGTGTGGATTTATCGGATCTAATTTTATTCGATACGAACTCTCCAAGTACCCTGATATTTCAATTATAAATCTCGACAAATTGACCTATGCTGGTAATTTAGAGAACTTGAAAGAGTTTGAGTCACACTCACGTTATAACTTTGTAAAGGGAGACATTGCAGATCCCGATTTTGTAAATTCTCTTCTGAAGTCAACCAATTTTGACGCAGTGATTAACTTTGCTGCTGAATCACATGTAGACCGTAGCATACTTGATTCAAGCCCCTTTATTCAAACGAATGTTGTGGGAACTCAGATTCTGTTGGATGCCTTTCGCAACCAACAAATCAGTCGTTTTGTCCAAGTTTCTACCGATGAAGTTTATGGTAGCCTGGGAGTAGAGGGGTTATTTACCGAAGACACTCCCATCGCCCCCAATAGTCCTTATTCTGCTTCCAAAGCTGCAGCAGATTTGCTGGTACGAAGTTATATCAAAACGTTTCAACTGCCTGCGATCATCACTCGTTGCTCAAATAATTATGGCCCTTATCAATTTCCTGAAAAGCTGATTCCACTTTTCATTTCCAACGCGATGGAAAACAAACCAGTACCGATTTATGGGGAAGGCACAAATGTCCGTGACTGGATTCATGTGCTTGACCATTGCCGTGGAATTGATGCCGCTCTGAGAAAAGGTGTCGTAGGTGAAGTTTACAATTTCGGTGGTAATTCAGAGATGCAGAACATCAAAATCACGAAACTGCTGCTCGGCTTACTAGGAAAACCAGAAACTTTAATCAAATACGTCAAAGACCGTCCGGGCCACGATTTACGTTACGCAATCGACTGTCGAAAAGCAGAATCAGAATTAGACTGGAAACCAGAGATAGAATTTCAAGCTGGCTTAGAATCCACGATCAAATGGTATCAAGACAACCGGGAATGGGTTAATCGGATTCGTTCAGGGGAATATCTGAAATTTTATGATCAACAATACGGAAATCGTTTAGACACATAGTCGTTCTTCAACTCTAACAATCTGAATTAAGTAACATCTTTCTTTCAGATCTACTAGCATTGAACCAAACTTGAATACATCTCTAAGTCTCGAGAGCATTATGAAAATTGCAGTTATTGGCACAGGTTATGTTGGCTTGGTAACGGGGACTTGTTTTTCCGAAAGTGGAAATCATGTCACTTGCATCGACATAGATGAAAAAAAAGTTCAACAGCTCGAGTCTGGTATCATTCCAATCTATGAACCAGGGTTGGAAGAAATGGTCAAGCGTAATACCAAAGCGCGACGTTTATTTTTCACGACCAGTTATGCAGAAATAATCCCTGATGCAAAATGTATTTTCATCGCTGTGGGCACCCCTCAGGGTGCAGATGGCTCCGCCAACCTGGAGAGTCTCTGGAAGGTGGCTGAATCATTAGCGCCTTATTTGTCTGAAGGCGCAATTGTCGTGACTAAGAGCACGGTTCCGGTGGGTACAAACCGTAAATTAGCTGAGCAGCTCCAGTCTCTGACAGGAAGAGTCGTCGATGTGGCTTCCAATCCTGAATTTTTAAAAGAAGGGACTGCCATTGATGATTTTTCTAAACCTGATCGGGTTGTCGTCGGCGTTTCTCGTCCGGAAGTCTCAGCAATACTACATGAGCTCTATCAACCATTTCTGCGAACAGAACATCCTTTTCTATCAATGGAGCTGGAAAGTGCAGAGATGACGAAATACGTCGCAAACTGCATGCTGGCAACCAAAATCAGTTTCATTAATGAAATGGCAAACCTGTGTGAGCGTGTTGGTGCCGATATCAATCAGGTTCGACGGGGAATCGGACATGACCAGAGAATTGGTTTTTCATTTCTGTTTCCAGGTGTGGGTTATGGGGGGTCTTGCTTCCCGAAAGATGTCTCGGCACTTATTTCTGTAGCCCAAAACCAGAATATGGAGCCAACAATATTGAATGCCGTCGATCAGGTAAATGTCGCACAGAAAAAAGTATTATTTGAAAAAATCAGTAGCTACTTTAAGGGAAATTTGAAAGGGAAGACCATTGCACTCTGGGGACTCGCCTTCAAACCCAAAACAGACGACATCAGAGAAGCCCCCTCTTTGGTTCTGATCGACCAATTATTGCAGGCAGGTGTCAACCTGAAAGTACATGACCCAGTAGCAATGGAGAATGTCAAAGCACAGTATGGAGACAAACTCTCTTATTTCAATCATCATTACGATACCCTGGAAGGATCTGATGCCTTAGCCATCGTGACTGAATGGAATGAGTTTCGACACGCTGATTTTGATTACGTCCTGCATAGGTTATCAAATCCAGTTATTTTTGATGGCCGTAATCTATACGAGCCAGAAAAAATGAAACAAAAAGGAATTGACTACTTTGGAATCGGACTTAGTTCTGTAGAGCAAAAACTTGATTCGAGTCAGTAAATAGATTGCTGGCGGAGAGAAGCAGAAATATCTATAATCCGGCTTGAATTCGTTGATCTGATCACCAACTTCTTAAACTAAATAAGCTTGAAATATATCGAAAGTACTAAATTATGGACCATGAACTCAAAGATAAATGTAATGGGATCATTGATCGCATCGTAAAATTACGAGACTCTCTTTGACTATGCCGCTAAAAAAGAACGCGCGTCCGAAATCAATGAACTAATGGGGGCAGCTGGTTTTTGGGACAACCAGGAGAAAGCTCAAGCGTTAGTTAATGAAATGCAACAACTTCAATTGACAGTCAAACCATTAACGGAATTGGTTGATGGTGCCGGGGACCTTGAAGTCCTGTTGGAATTTATTGAAGAAGAAGGCAGTGAAGACAGTATTCCAGAACTGTCTACAACAGCCGATAGACTGTCAACTATATTAGATCAACTTGAACTTCACGCGATGATGTCAGCTCCGGAAGATGCTTCTGCCACTTATCTCAGTATCCAGGCAGGGGAAGGGGGAACCGATTCTTCAGACTGGGCGGAGATGTTATTGCGGATGTATTTGCGATGGTGTGAACGAAGAGGCTTCAAGGTAGAGCTACTTGACCGCTCTGATGCAGAAGAAGCAGGCATTCGAAGTGCAACAATTCGTATCGAAGGTGATTACGCATACGGCTATCTGAAAGGGGAAACAGGCAACCATCGTTTAATCCGGATCAGTCCTTTTGATTCAGCCGGAAGACGTCACACTTCATTTGCAGCCATTGATGTCTCTCCTGATATGGGTGAAATCGCAGAAATTGAAATCAACTGGGATCAGGATGTTCGGGAAGATACTTATCGGGCCAGTGGAGCAGGGGGGCAGCATATTAACAAAACAGATTCTGCCATTAGATTAACCCATCTAGCAACAGCCGTTGTTGTGCAATGCCAGAACAATCGGAGCCAGCATAAAAATCGAGCCGAAGCACGTAAGATGTTAAAGGCAAAACTGTTCAAAATTGAACAAGAAAAACGAGACGCAGAACTTGCTGCAAAACGGGGAGGAAAGTCCAAAATCGGATTTGGAGGCCAAACCGTACGCAATTATGTTTTACATCCGGAACAGTATGTTAAGGACGCCCGTACCGGATATAAAGCCGGAAATCCTGGCCCCATTCTGGATGGTGATCTGGATGGTTTTCTGGAATCATTTCTCCGGTGGGGAATGTCAGGGGACTAAATACAAAGTTAAAGACATGCCCGTTTTCAAAATCAAATACAAGAGAGCTCATCATGCCACGGCAAACGATCAAATTCGTAGTTTTCATTGCCTTATTTCCTTTTTTATTGGCAGGTTGTCTGAAATTAGAATCGCCGTCTCCTGCAGCAAAATCAAATGCAGAACCACAAGCTGGTAAAGTTCCTATTTCTAAGAAATCAGAAATAAATACTGAACCTGCCAGTGATATGATTCCTGAAACGGGGCTCACGGCCGAAGAAATTGAAGCCGGCTGGATCGCATTATTTGATGGACACAGCCTATTTGGCTGGAAAGCCAATAACGACGTGAATTGGCAAGTTGAAGAAGGTATTATCAAAGCCGATACGGGCAAACCAGGATTATTACTGACAACCACTCCTTTCGCCGACTATGAATTGAAATTCGATTTTCGCTTGACATCCGAAACGAATAGCGGTGTATTTCTCAGAACGATTTTTGATCCCAAAGATCCCA
This sequence comes from Planctomycetaceae bacterium, assembly GCA_029259875.1. Classification (GTDB taxonomy): domain Bacteria; phylum Planctomycetota; class Planctomycetia; order Planctomycetales; family Planctomycetaceae; genus Gimesia. Next base: position 2,657 of record JAJDEK010000578.1, on the reverse strand, counting down.
GCAAAGATTGTTATGAACTCAATCTCTGTGATCAATTAACAGAATATCCTACCGGCAGTTTGGTCGGACGCAGTAAGATCAAAGAGCCTGTTCCCCCCAGCGTGGAATGGCAATCATTTGTCGTACGTTTGGAAGGCCCTCAGATTCAGGCTTCACTCAACGGGAAAGAAATTCTTAATTTTAAAGATACATCAGAGCACCAGCGCGAGATCGGTTTCATAGGCCTTCAAAAAAATGAGGGACTAATAGAGTTTCGAAATATCTATTTAATGCCACTTCGTATGTCGACTATCTTTAATGGTGTTGATCTGGCAGGCTGGCGTGTTGTACCAGGATCTAAAAGCAAATTTGACGTCGTCGATAGTACTATTCACGTTACCGCTGAAAAACAAGGCTATTTAGAGACCGAAGAAACCTGGGATAACTTCCTCTTTCAAGCTACCGCCAAGTCAAATGGTATGGCGCTGAACAGCGGCTACTTTTTTCGGGCGATCAAAGGCTCTGAAAGTGGCATGGCGAATGGATACGAAGTTCAGATCCATAATGGAATTAAAGGCAAGGACCGAACCAAACCAGAAAACGCGGGAACGGGAGCGATCTTTAGAAGAACGGAGGCCCGGCGCGTTGTCTCAAATGACCATGAATGGTTTACCACAACACTTTCTGCTTATGGCTCTCATATCGCTGTCTGGGTAGACGGATATCAGGTAACTGATTGGGAGGATATGAGAAAGCTGGATGAGAATCCTCGCAAAGGACTTCGATTGAAAGCAGGTCATATCAGCCTGCAAGGCCATGATCCGACCACAGACCTGAACTTTAAAAATCTGAAAGTCAGTTCCCTGCCTGCGGAATCGCCTTAATTTTCAACACGCGCGTAATTGCCTGAAATAGTTCCTGCTCGGGCGCTACTTTACAAACAACAGCATCAATACCAAGCTGTTTGGCTGCCATAATGGTTTCGGAATGAGCTAGCCCCATTACGCCGATCATTAATGGCAGGGAATCCTGTAAAGTCAGTTCACTCACTACTAATTCCCACGGATCCAAATCAACGAGCAACAGATCCACATCGTTATTCTGGCCCTGTTTCGTAATCCTGCCTTTCCAGGAAACAATCAACTCTTCCAACATCGCTTTATAGTGATAGTCACCTGAAGTAACTTCGATCAACGGAGAAATCCCATCGCTATCTAACCTCAATGGTTCAAGAGAAGTCTCTGATTGAAAGATTTCATCACGTCCTGCTGTCAGAGGAAGTACGTTCACTTTTCCTTGGGCAATATCCCACTCTTGTTGAATACGCGCGTGAGCACTGCGAGCGGGAACACGAATACTGAGAGGCCAATTCGTTCTTGTTCTTCCATCTGATTCACACCAGACTCCATAACAACAAACAAGACGACTAATCGGAAACCGGCTGATGAGATCATGCAGTCCACGCGTAGAGAATTCATCTGGCCAATTTTGACAGACAATGATTAATGCAGGAAATGCTACTTCTTCGGAAATCGTATTCAAACTCGTACAATGAAAGAGCCGTGCACCACAACAGATTTCGTTTACAGAATCGAAAACAGCCCTCATTTCGCGAGTCTGATAGTTGCCAACTATCAGCACAGTCTCCTGTTCGGGATTAATCATATGTCACAATTTCTTGTTTCATTCATTACTAAGAGGACCACTCCAGCCTACCTTATACCCTAGATTACCAGCTTTAGAAAAGATCTCTCTGTTATTTTAGTGTAGTAAGACAAAAACAGATCCCTCTTGCGAAATCTGATGTTTTTTGTCATAAATAGCACCTGATTTCGCCTCTGTAATGGGTAATCAGTCTGAGACAGAAAGTAATGGATTGCCTGTCGCCGCTTCCTCAGAATATTTATGTGAAAAAAGGACTCATTCACATTGCTGGAACCTCCTTCCAAAGAGCTAATGCAGCGATTAACAAAGCTAAAGCTCTGCACAGCAACAGATTTGAAGCGCTGCCGTCGTCGAGTCAAAAAATTAGCAAGGGGTATTCCTGCTTTTGATTCTGTCTGGATTGATGCACTTGTCCAGGCACAGAAAATTACTCCTTTCCAAGCACGAACTTTAGAATCTGGAAATCCGGAACAGCTGGCGATTGGGCCCTATCTGCTCATCTCTGAATTAGGCCATAGCCACAAATCGAGTACTTATATTGCCAAAGCACCAGAGAGTGCAGAACGCTGTGTATTAAAAATCACCAGACCACAGACTGATCATCTCGATCTCATACAGCAAAACGCTCAAAATTTACTACAACGTATGCAGGGTTTAAATCATCCTTCTCTGGTACAACCTCGCATCATAAAACAGCTTCATGATCAAATTGTTATTGTGAGTCGTCATCTTCCATCCATAACCGTATCCGAACTGCTCATTCGTAGAGGGCGGTTTCCTGTGCCTGTCGTGCTTGCAATCGGAGCTCAGCTACTTGATGCTTTAGTGACATTAGAAAAACGAAACATCGTACACAGTGATCTTCGCCCTTGGAATGTGCGACTGACCCCGAATGGAATCGTTGCATTAGTTGATACGGGTATTGAATCAATTCTTTCCCCTGAACTCACCATTCATGCCTCATTACCACCCCGTTGTTACGATGGTATCGCCCCTGAATTAATTGGAACCGG
>JAJDEK010000577.1 GCA_029259875.1 Planctomycetaceae bacterium | reverse complement strand
ACTTCTTTCACATCGGCTACGACTTGATAGGGAGCCACTTCATCAATCACTGATAATCCCAGGGAACGTGCAATACGAGACTGCGCACGAACATTCTTCGCGACGGGCCGCAACACAGTCGCGGCACGGGCAACACGTTCCAGCTTCTTAGCATCTGCTCCTGCAGCATGACCAACAATTTCAATTTGGCCTGACCACTTTTTCGCTGACTCTTCAGCCTGAATAATCATCTCAGCATTATTTGTGCCAACACCAATACTGGCAGCCTTACAAGAAACACCTGGAGGTAACCCTTTTACTGAAAGGTCAATGGTTTCCTTAAACCCATCCTGTCGTAAAGCCATGACAGCGATTTTGAAACAATCTCCCTTACGCAGAGCAATCGCAGCTGGTCCTCCCCCCGTGTTAACTGCCTGGGGATACAAGGGTAATGCAACGAGTCGATAATCGGGCTTCGGTTGTCGAACAACGGCGCGGTAAACCATTCGAGGATTGCCTCGCGTTTCAAATTGAAGGTCTCGGATCGTAACTCGATACTCACCGTCAGCAGGTGCGGTCAAAAGGTAGTAAGGATCATCACTTCGTGTATCAAATAATTTACCACCCAGATCGGGAAAGACGCTTGTTGCCCCGACAGAGGCTAATCGTTTGAATGTTTCTTTTCCCGCTTTGTCTTTGACCACCTGATCAACAACAATCACGGGGTCCATTACCATTCCGTTTCGCTGTCCATAGACTTCGATCGAATATTTCTCTTTCGCTTTTCCCGTAAAGCGAAAGACATCAACGTCATTCTTTGCTTCAAATTGACCGACAAATTCTCCCGGCAGGGTTAATTTTTCTTCCACGTTCTGTTGATCTTGAACAATTTTTCCTTCAGCGTAGAAAACAGTCACAGGATTAGAACTTCCTGCAGGTGTTTCCCAAACATAAGGAAACCCGTCAGAACTTGCTTCATAAGAAAAACCCTGTTCTCCCATTTGCAAAGTTGTTGGTTTGGCAGGCAATGCGATTGGAACCTGAACTTCTTGAAGTGGCTCTTTGCCTATGCTCAAATTCGATACTTTACCCCCCGGCAGATTGTAACCATACAACGTATAGTTTGAAGTGGTCCCCGGCGTTCCAGAAGGAGGGATGATGAATTCGATATGTGGTTTTTTATGGACGCTCAAACGATAAACATGTTGCGCGCCACCCGAGTAAGTCAGATCGTAAACTTTAATCTGGTACGTTCCATCTTGTGGAAGCGTAAGATTGATATAGGGGTCGCTACGAAAAGTATCACGTTCACTGGCAAGACGTCTTTGATTGGGACCATAGATTTCGACAATCGAAACCATGGGTGAATCAATTCGTGCCGCTCGACAGTCGATAGAAATCTTCTCGCCTTTCTTACCGGTGAAAGAAAAGTAATCAACATCAGTGGCTCCCTGCAAAGACGAATTCATAACCGAATTCAATTCAATTGGCGTAGCCTGTTTCAATTGGTTATTCGGTTCTACCTCTGCTTTTTCCTTCAAATCGCTGACCACAAATGAGCGTGGGTTACTGAGTCCATACAAACCATGTGCTCTGATGTCATAAATCCCAACTGGAACATCTTTACCAGTAGTTACCAGGAATGTACTTGCTACTGGAGTCTTTTTGCCATTACTCTCCAACATTTTAGGAACGGCTGTGATCCCGGGGTGACTGAACCACAATGAGTCCAGTTTCTCCAGATCTTTTCCATTGGTTACCTTTAGTTCAAAGGTCTGTCCTTTTTGACCTCCCGATGGAGAAACCGCGTACACAATAGTCTGCGGTAACTGTGCCCAAAGCATCTGAGTATTCGCCAGGAAGAATGAACTCACTCCTGCAACGAGAAAGCAGACAACCTTCGCAAAAAAACGACGTCGGTCAAAAAATCGCGTTTGCGTCATAGTAATGCTACCAATTTTCTGGATGGAAGTTTCTGGGAGGAATCATGGGAGGAGATTGCAAGCTATCTCTGTTCCTTACAAAAGAACCGAAAATCGCAGGCTACCTTTACTTTATTGTAAAAAAGCCGACAGCCATTGTCTAAACCTAAAATAGCTGTCAGCTTGAATTTAATAGACTTTTATCAAATATTGAGATTAGTGATTAAACAAGAATTCTTTGGTATTAATCAGAGCCCAGATAATATCCTCGTAAGCAACCTGTGGTTTCGCTTTGTGCTTTTCTATATAGGAAAGCGCGAACTTCATTTCCTGCTCTTGAGGAGCACGGGAATAAACCCAACGATAAAGCTCCTGGATTTTTTCTTCGTTTGATCGCTTGGTATCTTTAGCGAGTGTCGCAGCACGGCTGGAGCCGTTAGTAATCTTATCTTGTACTTCCTTACTATTGAGCAAATGCAAACTCTGAGCAAGATTCGCACTTTGTGAACGTTCACACTCACAGGCGGTATCCCCTTGAGGCTGTCCAAACACTTTCAAAAAATAAGGTGCTGAAGTCGCATCAGTAATCTGAATCGCTTTGGCTTCAGCAGGCAGTCCGGAAAAACGCTGTGTCGAATTCGTGACTTGATGAAATACATCATACAGAACTTCCGCAGTGAGTCGCTTGGGATAATAGCGTGAGAAATTCTGTTTATCTTTCAAATTATGCTCATTCGGCAGTGAACTAAGTTGATAGGCATTGGAACGGCAAATCGCACGCACGAGTTCCTTTAAGTCGAATCCACTTTCTACAAAATGCTTTGATAGACCATCCAGAAGTTCCGGATTGGCAGGAGGATTGGTGGCCCGCATATCATCTTCGGGTTCAACAATTCCACGACCAAAGAAATGCTTCCAGTAACGATTGACTAGCGCTTTGGCGAAGAACGGGTTGTCCGTTCGAGACAGCCACTGCACGAGCGCCACACGCGGATCACGTTCTGGGCTTAATTCCAAAGGCTGCATTCCCAATGCCGTCGGTTTAAGATTTTCTCCCGAACGAATATTCTTTGCTGTTGCAGCACCTTCTTTATGGAAGATTCGCTTATCGCGGAAACCACCCGTACCGATGGGACCGGAGTTAGGATCTTTGGTTCCCACACGACTGAAGAAAGCTGCTAACCCGTAATAATCATTCTGACTCCACTTCTCAAAGGGGTGATGGTGGCAACGAGCACATTGAATACGAAGACCTAAGAATAGCTGAGCAGTGTCTTCCACTTGTTCTTCAACGGTATTTACTTCACGATACCAGACCACCGCGGGATTCTGTCGGTATTCTCCCGATGCAGAAAGAATCTCGCCTGCAAATTCGTTGTATGGTTTATTCTCATAGAGACTATTCCAAATCCATTTATAGAAGGCATTCGTACCCGCAATGTCAATCGGTTGAAGTTTCTTGTTACGTAAAACCATATTCCATTTATTGGCAAAGTAGTCCGCATAAGCAGGACTGTCGATCAAACGATCAATCAGTTTGTCCCGTTTGGCAGGATCTTTATCTACCAGGAACGCCTTCACTTCGTCTTCACTAGGTGTCGCGCCCGTAATATCGATATAGACTCGCCTCATAAAGGTCGAATCATCGGATACGGGTGAGGGAGGAATCCCCAAAACTTTCAATTTATTGAAAACAGCATCATCAATCAGATTCCGAGATTTTGGGAGAGACGCGATCGTGACTCCCAGAGGAATCGTCGCCCGGAAGGTAGAAACCTGCCCTTGATAACGGGCCATGATGGCTACTTCACCAGACAAATTTAAAGTTTTGACCAAACCAGTTTTATTGACTTCCGCCATCTCGGTATCGTTGGCTTCGAACAAAGCCATCCGCGTGACGTCTTCAGTAGAACCATCTGAATAAGTGGCAATGACAGAAATCTGCTGTTCGGCTTCCTGTCCCATAGTTCGTGTGGGAGGAAAACATTCTATCGCGGCAACCGTACGATCCTTAGCACTTCCATAAGGCATCCCCTGCTCAATCCAACGATAAAGCAGACGGTACTCATAGGAATCGGATTTGATCAGTTTACCACCACCGTGTGGTGTAATACCGGTTCCTTTCATCAGCAAGAGGCTTTCTGCTGGTGAGGTAGGGAACAACCGACGTCCCCGGCCTTCTTTCACCAAGAACTCAAAATCATCTTCCGGGTAAAAACCAAGCAAAGACAATTTAAAGCCATTCTGCCCGCTGGCTTTCCCATGACACCCACCACTATTACAAGTCAGCTTGGTAAATATAGGAACCACTTGATTCTTAAAGTTGATCGCCTCGGGTGTCGCGATTCCCTGGATTGAAATGGGTATGGACGCCTTCTTACCATTCTTAGCTGTGACAGTTAATTGAGTCTGGCCATCTTTATGTGGTGTGAGATAACCATCGCTTGAAATAGTAGCAATATCCTGATGTGCAATTGCATAAGTCACATTACGAGTCAGATCCTGCAATTTTCCGTTCGCCAAAACACCAGTCACAAAAACTTGCTGGCGTGAATCCGGTCCTCTTAAGAGTAATAATTCTTTCTCACCCGGATGAGGCCCGATCTGGATTTCCTTAAAGACCACCGGAGCATTGGCAGCCGGCGCCCCCAGCACATTCGTCGCACTATAACCAGAGATAAGAAATAGCACTCCACATAACATAAGGATCTGTGGCATCCGAGAGCCCTTGATTCGGAAATCCATACTTTAAAACTCCTGTGCAACTGGTTTCGTTTTTTACTTCAGGTCTATCAACAAGATGTTTTGCGCGACTACGAGCAGACCTTTTCAAAGTGTGGGAATAAATTTGAAAACGCTAGTTAGCTGGCTGGTTTGTAAGGAAAGTTTTTTTAGGTAAGCTCATCAACCAATTCGCACTAGTCGATAGAGTTCTGCGGGTTAGTCCAAGTCCATTGCTGAATGAACTCTTCCTAATAATTTAATGTATCAAAGTTTATTGAATTGTCAATCTTTTAACCGATCCCTCGCCAATAAAAATGATCATTTGAACACATTCCCTTACCTCACGTGCAATTCACCCTACTTTGCCAGTTCGTACTTTTGTGACTGATACAACTGTCAAGAACCGATTCGCCCGAAAAACTCGCACAATAATTAAAATGAAATAACAGCCTTAAAATAGTGTTCTATTCCAATAAATCTTAATGGAATCAGCCTGTTCTTCCAAAAACAGGATTTCTTTGATTGCCAGTAAATGTCTCTTCTATAGAATAAAAGTTAACACAGATTTTGCCTCAGGACTTTCTCGTTGAGTAAATTTTGAGAATTAACTTCTTTACTAACTTTCCAGGCGGCTCCAAAACACACCAATGTCTGATTCAGAAAATTCCAATCCTCAAATTCCCAATATTCAACGTGTCTTTGAACAACTGCGGGCAGGTAAACCGGTCATTGTGACCGATTCCAGTGAGCGGGAAAATGAAGGCGACTTTATTGTCGCGGCTGAATCCATCACTCCACAGATTGTGCAGTTCCTCTTGCGTTATGGGAGTGGAGAACTCTGCGTGTCTCTTCCCGAGGAAGTTGCCGAACGCCTGCAACTTAATCCCATTGTCGGACCCGATGAAAATACAGCTCCCAACCAAACACAGTTTTTGGTTCCCGTCGATCATAAGGATAGCGGAAGCGGTGTAAGCGCTGAATACCGAGCCCTCACGATTCGTGCTTTGAGTGACGAACATGC
>JAJDEK010000576.1 GCA_029259875.1 Planctomycetaceae bacterium | reverse complement strand
TCATTGAATTTCAGCAGCCTGAAACGATCAATCGGGTCGTATTTTCCAGTGATCGCTCCGGTGCCGCAATGAGTAATTATAAAGCAACGTTCCTGGCCGATTACAAACTTGAAGTTTCTACCAATGGTAAGGTCTGGCAGGAAGTAGCTTCTTCAAAAGATCGTAAACCAGTTAACGCGAATCATCGTCGTAAACGATTATATGTTTCTGAAGTGACTCCCAGCGAACAAAAGCAGGTTGGTGAATTAAATGCAGAGATTCGTAAGATAGATCGAGAGTTGGCTGCCATACCCCGTTTGCCTGCCTGGTGGGTAGGTAATCACCGGCAAGTGAATGGACCGTTTCATGTGTTTGTCGGCGGCAATCCGCAACGCAAAGGAGAACAAGTTGTTCCCGCGAGTATGTCGACCTTAAACAAAGTGACCAATGGATATGAGCTGGATGAAAAAGCACCCCACGGAGAACGTCGACTCGCTTTGGCCCGTTGGATTGTGGCAAAAGAGAATCCGCTCACACAGCGCGTGCTTGCCAATCGGCTTTGGCATTATCATTTTGGGACTGGCATTGTTTCGACTCCCAGTGACTTTGGTTATATGGGAACCAGGCCGACTCACCCTGAATTACTCGATCGGCTGGCGGTTCAGGTTCAAGAAAATGGTTGGCGACTGAAAGCCATTCATAAACTGATTATGTTGTCACAAACTTATCAACAAGCCAGTACATTTCGCGAAGAGGCAGCGCGTATCGATTCAGACACTCGTTATTTGTGGCGATTTCCTCCGCGTCGTCTATCAGGCGAAGAAATCCGAGATACACTGCTCTTAGTTGCGGGAAAGCTGAATCTTAAAATGGGAGGCCCTGGTTTTCGTTTGTATCAATATTTGCAGGATAACGTGGCTACCTATGTACCTCTCGAAAAATTTGGACCGGAAACATATCGTCGCGCTGTCTATCATCAGAATGCTCGGGCGGCACGGATCGACCTCTTAACTGATTTCGACTGTCCCGATAACGCCTTTGCTGCTTCTAAGCGTAATTCGACAACTACGCCGTTACAGGCACTGACGTTAATGAACCATCAATTCACGTTGGATCTTTCCCAATTCCTAACAGAACGCTTGCAGCGTGATGTGGGAGCAGAAAGTGTGGACCAGCAAATTGATCGTGCGTTTCAGTTATTTTATGCACGGTCTCCCGTTGCACAGGAACAACAGGCTGCGAGGAAGTTGATTTCTGTAAGCGGTTTGAATGCGTTTTGCCGTGCGATGATTAATTCCAATGAACTGATTTATCTTGATTAGAGTATAAGTCCGAATGTTAAACTCATTTGATAAAATCTCAACCAGACGTCTTTTGAATCAGGTGCATTCTCGGCGTGCGTTTTTTTCCAGCGTCTATACGGGAGTGGCAGGCATTGGTCTGACAAATCTGTTGCTCAATGACCTTTCAGCCGAATCGAAAGGGAGCAGATCCAAGAATAACAAGGACTGGCAGCCCGGAGCGAATGAAACACATTTTCCCGCCAAAGCAAAACGTGTGCTGCAGATATTCTGTCCTGGAGCGGCATCTCATATGGATTTGTGGGAATATAAGCCAAGTCTGGATAAATATCATGGTAAGCCCTTGCCGGGTGAAGAGAATCTAGTCAGTTTTCAAGGCAAAAATGGAAATCTGATGAAGAGTCCGTGGGCCTTCAAACCAGCAGGCCAGAGCGGCAAAATGTGTTCGTCGATGCTACCCCATATGTCACGGCACATTGATGACATTGCCTTTGTCCACTCGATGACGACGAAAACAAACACGCATGGCCCCGGTTGTGTCTTCATGAATACTGGCCACGATACCGAAGGATATCCCAGTGCCGGTGCGTGGCTGGGTTATGCGTTGGGAAGTGAAAATGAAAATCTGCCTGCGTATATTGCGATTCCCGATATTCGAGGCGAACCCCCGAATGGAAAAGCCAACTGGAGCAACGGATTTCTGCCGGCGCAACATCAGGCGATTGTGATGAATGCGCAATCTCCGATTCGAAATTTGAAAGTCCCAAAAGGGATTAGCCAAAAAGAGGAGCAGGCAACGCGCGCGTTCTTAAAACTACTGGATCAACGTCATGCAGAACAGCGTCCCGGTAATTCTGATTTGCAGGCGCGTATCGAAGCCTATGAATTAGCAGCGCGGATGCAGTTGTCGGCACCTGAAGTCTCGAATCTGGCTTCCGAGCCGAAGTCAATTCACGAGCAATATGGGACCAATGATCCGAACAAATTAAAATCTGCTTACGCACGCAACTGTTTGCTCGCGAGACGATTTCTGGAACGAGGCGTACGTTACATAAATTTATATTGTGCTTCGCGCGCTTCGGGTGTAGATGGTTTATTAAACTGGGATGCGCATAAAACCTTAAAATCAGATTACGAGCGACATTGCCCCGTCTTTGATCAGCCTACAGCGGCTTTGTTGACTGACTTAAAACAACGCGGATTGTTGGATGAAACGTTGGTCTTGTGGACAACCGAATTTGGCCGCATGCCCACTCATCAAGCGGGAACGCTGGGCCGCGATCATAATCCAGATGGCTTTACCTGTTGGATGATGGGAGCCGGCATAAAAGGGGGCACCAGTTACGGTACTACTGATGAATTCGGACGCCGTGCCGAGTTGAATCCGACCACAGTCTGGGACTTTTACGCGACGGCGTTACAACTGCTGGGATTTCAGCACGACAAGCTTACTTACTACAATAATGGCCTGGATCGTCGTCTAACAGACGTTCACGGAAATTTGATTAAAGAAATTTTGGCTTAATGCTGATGAAGTCTTAAATATCGGTAACTATCTCGTAAATTCAGGTCGCATATTTTAGTAAGAGAACACACGGAACCATTGACGCCTTCGATGTGTCTCTCTAAACTATGCCTCTGATAAGTTGCGGGGCGTAGCTCAGCTTGGCTAGAGCGCTGCGTTTGGGACGCAGAGGTCGCACGTTCGAATCGTGTCGCCCCGACTTTTAAGTTTTTTTATAATGACTTACAGAGAAGACTTTAGTGCGTTATGCATTAATTGCTCTCGCCTCTTTTTGTATTTTACGCGAAAATTACAAGCAGCCTTTCGTCTTCTAAATAGTCTACTTGCTATTGTAAAAAAATCCGCTGCTTATAGAAAACAGTAGTATGTCCATCCAAATAACCTTTGCAGGTCATTGATCCGTAGTAATGCTGGCTTGTGATGATTATTTGTCTTGAATTTTACTTCTCAAGAAGTTTCACAGCATTTCCCCGAGTTTTCTTCCTCGGACTCTCGCTCAATATATTTTCAAGCTCGAACTACACATTTTCAATGTTGTCATCTGAGTGGCAACTGCTTTCAGGCTCTCGCTTCCAATGATTTATACGGCTAATTCGGACGTCGCGATTTGAAAGAGTGTTACAGTCTCCCCTGTCGAACGGCTAATCAGGGTTTCTGGCTGTTGAATATCGTCTCGGAAAAATGCACTGAACTGGTACCATCCCACATTCAATTCGACGAAGACTGCACCCTGTGCGTAAGATCCTTGATGTATCAGAGTATAAGATCTGCGCCAACGATGAACTGGATACAGGATCGTATTTAGTCGTCCCTGACAAAAATAGTTTGTTCTTTCGTATTAGGGTTTTCATCATTGTACAGCTTTATAAAATTCGCAAGGTTTTTGTATTGATGTATCTAAAACCTTGCAAATATTTTACGAAAGTTGACTCATGAAGCCGAA
>JAJDEK010000575.1 GCA_029259875.1 Planctomycetaceae bacterium | reverse complement strand
GGAATACTTCCGTAACTCTTCCATGGGACAATGGCGGTACTATGCTCTGAAAAAAGAGATGAATCCGAAAAATATCAACTGGGATCTCTGGCTTGGTACGAAGGAAGGTTTGGCTGAACATCAACCGTTTGACCGCGCCGTCTATGCACAATGGCGTCGTTTCTGGCCTTTTGGATCGGGCATGTATACCGACCTCTTCGTTCACAGAACCACCGCCATGTTGAAAGCCACCGGACTGAGATATCCCGGCCGCGTTGTTGGAGCAGGGGGGCTCTTTCTGGAATATGATGGGAGAGATGTCCCTGATGTCGCTACCGTAGCTGCAGACTTCAACGAAGGAGTGCAAGGTCTGATTAACGCGACCATGTGTAACCAGGAGACCCGCATTCAGCAGGTGATTCGTGGCCATAATGGTTCGTTTGTCTTTGGAAATGGTGAAGGGTTCGACGGGTATGATTTCGTCCCCGAACGACCTCAAGTCACGCGAGACAGTTCGTTGAAAAAACAACGCATTGATGTCGCGCAAATTAAAGACACCACTTATGCTCACTTCAAAAACTGGATTGAAGCAATGGAGTCCAATGATCAAAGTAAGTGTAACAATCCTCCTGATCTCGGCGCTGCTGCGATTGCGATTGTTAACCTAGGCTCCAGTAGTTACCGCCAAGGTAAAGTGTTTCATTTTGATACTGATTCACTCAAGGTTTCAAATGGTGATGAAAGCTGGTCCCAAAAATGGGAAGCCATGTCGAAAGCACGGCAAAAACCAAAACACATTCCTGGCTGGAAAGCCGGCGATAAAGGAAGTCTTTTGGAAGAGCCCAAATACATGGCATTGGGCGGCCCGTGGATTGATGGCAAACCACCCAAAAGTGATCCCAATTCCAACGCTGGTTAATTCTCTAGTTTGATTCCCTGATTCCCGCTTTCCTCACTGGAATGCGGGAATTTTTTCACGTATAACTAATCTCAAACAATATTCAAAATTCACCCTTTTGTCCTATGGATCTCATCATGAAGCGTTATTCTGTCATTCTAGTCGCATTGATGACAATGTTGACTTTTCTCTCTGCTATCAATGCAGGGGAAAAAACCGGCTTTACCTGGAAAGATCAACCCGAGAAAAAAGTGGCCGATCTTTATTACAACGGAAACCCGGTTCTGCAATATGTCTATCCTTACGATGATACGTCGGCAGAAAAAATCCACGATACATACAAAGTATTCCATCACGTCTATGGACCGGGCAGTAAAGCGATTATTACCAAAGGCCCTGGTGGAAAATTTACTCATCACCGCGGACTCTACGTAGGCTGGAATAAAACGTTTTTTGATGGGAAGCAACTCGACTTCTGGCATTGCAAGAACGGAGCTCATCTCCGACATGCCGAAATGATTGAGATGGCCGGTGGTCCGAACTCAGGAACGATGACTTCTGAAATTCACTGGAACGACGCCAAAGGTAAGCCCGTCATTGAAGAAACTCGCAAAGTCACCGTCACCCCCATTAAATTGATGACTTCAAAAGATCCTGCCTGGCAGATCGACTGGCAGACCACACTTAACAGTAAACGTGGTAAGATCAAACTTGATGGCGACCGTCAGCATGCTGGTTTTCAGTTCCGTGCTGCCCAAGCAGTCGCCGACGCCAATAATGCCACTTATATTCGTCCGGAAGGATTCCCTCAACAGCCGGCTCCGTTCCAGGTTTCCGACAAAAAAGATCCCAACGGCCATATCAATCTCGGCTGGTTTGCGATGACCTATGAAATTGACGGCAAACGCTACAATGTCGAGTATTTTGAAGATCCCAGTGTTCCCAAACCCTCACGTTATTCTGAACGACCTTACGGTCGCTTTGGTGCGTTCTTCAATACGAAGTTCGATGAAAGCAAGCCATTGGAAATGAAATATCGAATTATCGTCAGTGAAGGCAAGACGCCCACGCAAACCGAAATTCAAAAACGTTACGATCAGTTTGTTGCTTCACTCAAAAAATAGGATTTCGCATGAGTAGACCAACTGTTGCCATTATAGGGGCCAGTGCGGACCGACAGAAATATGGAAATAAAGCGGTTCGCGCTTATCTAAAACAAGGCTATGAAGTGTTCCCGATTCATCCTCGGGAATCAACGGTTGAGGATTTAACAGCCTATCCCCATCTGGAGGAAGTACCTGTCGAATATCTGGATCGCATTAGCGTTTATGTTCCACCCGAAATTGGTATTTCGTTACTGGAAGCGATCCGAGATCGACAGGCAAACGAAGTCTGGTTCAATCCGGGCAGTGAAAGCCCTGAACTACTCGCACGCGCCAGTGAACTGGGTGTGAATGTTATTCAGGCTTGCAGCATCATCGACATCGGCGAATCCCCTTCTGAAATGCACGAATAACACAAATTGGAAATCGCGATTGAGCCTTAATACCGGTTTGTATAGAATGGCAGAAGATGAGTTGATATTTTCTTCGCAGAAATTCGTCCTTAAGACCGGTACGCAATAAAGTTCACACTATGAAAAAATGTAAAGTCTGTAATAAACCAGCCGTGTATCACCTGACCGAAATCCAAAACGGAGAGGCACAGGCACTACACTTCTGCGAAGACCATTTTCAGGAATACATCAGTGGTCAGGCTCCCCAGGATGAATGGGAACCCCAGGACGAAGCTTCTCTCATCGAAATGAATTCCCAAGATTTAGAACTGGATGAAGAACTCGAATGCCCTAATTGTGGGATTACGTTTCAGGAATTTCGCAGTGAAGGGCGGCTCGGCTGTCCTCACGATTACATCGCCTTTCGGGAACCGCTGATTCAACTCCTGGAAAACATTCATGGCGAATGCGAGCATATCGGAAAATTTCCGAAACGGGCACCGACTTCGAGCCAGCAGCAATACGATCTGATCAAATTACGCCGCGAGTTGACGGCGGCGATTGCGGAAGAAAAGTACGAAACAGCCGCCGCACTTCGAGATCAGATTTCTAAACTCGAAGAGGAAGATCAAAAAAATCTCGAATCAGATACTTCCACAGAATAATCACTCTGAACAGATAGAAAATCAGCAGCGAAAACAC
>JAJDEK010000574.1 GCA_029259875.1 Planctomycetaceae bacterium | reverse complement strand
GTCTCTTGAGACGGGCCTTTATTGACGGGCATCTTTACCGAACCCAGAAAAAGACACTTGCCCGATTGACTCGTGAAAGAAATTCTGCAGAAACAGTTCTAAAACGATACGACCTGACTATAAAAGAAGTTGAGTCCTTGTTGCAGACGATGGCAGACCGGTTTCAAAAACTGCATTCCGCTTTTGTTAAGAATCAAAACGTTCGATTGATTCAATCCTTGTCAGACAATTCCGATTCCGAATTACAAGCTCTCATTCAAAATCAAATAAAGCAAGTATTACAAAATTCCGATCAGCTTGCTCCTCGAATTCGTGGAAAACGTTGATAAAGCCAAATTGATGCTTCTCATTTATCAATAGACTTCAAAATATGCATAAATTTATTATCGGCTGTGGTTATGTCGGGCTACCTGTCGCGCAGAAATGGTTAGAGCAAGGACATACCGTCTATGCGCTTACGAGATCTGAAACGCGCGCCAGTGAATTCATGAAACTTGGTATCAAACCGATCAAAGGAGATATCACTCAACCGGAATCACTCAAGAATCTGCCAAATACAGAAACCGTGTTGTATGCGGTGGGCTTTGATCGTTCGGCAAATCAATCTCGACATGATATCTATGTTACGGGATTGAATCATGTCCTCGCCGAAATCAAAAATCGAACACAAAAAATCATTTATCTTTCCAGTACCAGTGTTTACGGTCAGTCTGAAGGGGAATGGGTCGACGAAACAAGTCCCTGTGAACCGGAGCGAGAAAACGGGCAAATCTGTTTGGAGGCAGAACATCTGTTCGAAAAACAGGGCCTCATTTTTCCTCAGGAGCATCAGAACTCTGCGGCCGCTGTGATTCTGAGGTTAGCGGGCATTTATGGCCCGGGACGTCTACTTGCCAGGATGGAACAAATCAAAGCAGGAGAACCATTACCAGGCAGACCAGACGCCTATTTAAATCTGATTCATGTCACAGATATCGTCAACACGATTCTAAAATGTGATACAGACATTCATTTGGAATCCCATTATCTGGTCAGTGACAGTTGCCCGATGACCCGCCAGGAATACTATGAGACACTCGCACAGATTCTGGATGCTCCTGTTCCTCATTTTGCAATGATTGCGCAAGATCAGCCAGTATTGAAATCAAATCGCACTCATAGCACTGAACGGGCAGCAGGTTTGAATAAGCGGTGTAGTAATCAAAGGTTACGTGAAATTTTGGGCGTAGAATTGGTTTATCCGACAATCAAAGAAGGACTTCTACAAGCGATCAAAAGTAACTGAGACAATCGCAGACTCTGATCTCCTCACTTTAGGTTTGGTTATCAAGTGTGTATGCTGTGTCCAATTGATGAATCATTCACTCAAATTTTGAGACGTATAACAAGAACTCAGCACTTCTTTCATTATTTATTCCATGCCTAAAACTTATCATGTTAAACCAGTTGCCGGTCCCGTTGAGGGTTCTATAAGACCTCCCGGTTCGAAAAGTATTACAAATCGTGCGTTAATTGTTGCAGCGCTTGCTGAAGGTACAACTCAATTAACCGGAGTCCTTGATAGCCAGGACACGCAGGTAATGATCGAAAGCCTGAATCGGCTGGGGATCAAAGTCAAACACGATCCGGAACAGTGTTCTGTTGTAGTTGAAGGCTGCGCTGGAAAAATCCCACAAACAACTGCCTCGCTCTGGCTGGAAAATAGTGGAACCAGTATTCGTTTTTTGACAGCACTTTGTGCTATCGGCAATGGTAAATACGTTTTAGATGGCAACGCGCGTATGCGGGAACGCCCGATTCAGCAATTAGTGGAATCATTGAAGCAATTAGGGGTTGATGTCGCATGTGAAAATGACACCGGTTGTCCGCCAGTCAGAGTCAAAGCGAATGGATTGTCAGGTGGTGACACTTCAATTTCTGGTAATGTTTCCAGTCAATATTTAAGCGCCTTGCTGATGGTGGCAGCTACCGCACAGGCTCCGATCACAATTTCAATTCATGGTAAAATGGTCTCAAAGCCGTATCTGGAGATTACGTTAGGAGTCATGGCCCAATTTGGTGTCACCATAGATCGCATTAAATCTTCTGTTTGGAAAATTCACCCGCAAACCTATCAGCGAACAGCGGCGTATGATATTGAACCAGATGCTTCTGCGGCCAGTTACTTTTTTGCCGCTGCCGCGATTACAGGAGGAAGTGTCACAGTAGATGGTTTGAATCAAGATGCGTTGCAGGGTGACATCAATTTTATTCGGGTCCTGGAAGACATGGGATGCAACATTGAGCGAAATCGCGATAGTATCACCGTACATGGTTGCCCCTTAAAAGGCGTCGATGTAGACATGAATGATATTAGTGATACCGCTCAAACATTAGCTGCGGTTGCGTTATTTGCAGAAGGACCTACTTGTATCAGAAATGTGGGACATATTCGCCACAAGGAAACGGATCGTCTGACCGCGATTGCGAACGAATTGAGACGAATGCAAATCCAAGTTGAAGAAACAGAGGATTCTATCACAATTCATCCGGGTGAAATTCACCCAGCAACAATCGAGACATACGACGACCATAGAATGGCTATGAGTTTTGCTTTGGTCGGTTTGAAAGTTCCAGGAATCGTGATTGCAGATCCCGATTGTACCATTAAGACTTATCCACATTTCTTTACCGACCTGGAAAAGTTGTGTGGTCAGTCATCGTGAAAAAGAACAATATCTGGCATCAAAAAAAGCCATCTTCTAGCTCCGATGACATACAATTGCCTAATTTTTTCGGTTCTGCGCGTGAACTCGCCTTTTTTCTGATTGAGGAGTATCGCACTCGTGATCAGTTCGTGAGCGATTCTCTCCAGCGCTGGGAACGTCGTATTGAACTCTCCTCGCAGGACCGACGATTGGCGATGGAAATCAGCATTGGCGTGATTCGACGGCAGTTGACATTAGATACTCTGATTGAAAGTCAGTTAACTCGTCCGCGGGAAAAAGTAGAGTTCCCTTTGTGGACGCTCCTGCAAATTGGCGTTTATCAACTGGTGATGCTCGATCAGATACCCGATCATGCCGCTGTTTCAGAAACAGTAGAACTTGCCGGGAAGCTAAAACGTGTGCGTTGGAAAAAAATGGTAAACGCCATTTTACGTTCTATTAGTCGACAACTCGTTGATGACATTGCGACTGCGCCTAAAGCGAACTCTATTCCCTTGAGCTTCGAACGTTACCGTTGTTTCGCATCCAATTTTTTTGAAGATCCTGAAACGAATTTGTCCGGATATCTGTCCAAAGCCTTTAGTTTTCCTGAGTCGCTTATTTCTGAGTGGCTCTCTCGATATGGTTTAGATCAAACACTTCACATTGCGCAATGGTTTAATCAGCGTAATAAATTATATTTGCGCGTCAACACTCTGAAAACGAGCCGAGAAGCTTTGCTCAAGGAACTACAAGAGTCAGGTATTCAGGCCAGCCCGGGAAAAGAGCCACAATCTATCAGACTAGATGAAGCGGTTCCTATGGAATCTCTGATCGGATTTGATTCTGGAATGTTTACAATTCTGTTTGAATCTGCTGTCGCCGGGGTAAATCTACTTAATCCCCCGCCGGGTGAAACAGTTTTGTTTTTGTGTGCGGCTCCCGTAACTAAAACGACTCATCTTGCAGAACTGATGCA
>JAJDEK010000573.1 GCA_029259875.1 Planctomycetaceae bacterium | reverse complement strand
CATCCCCGGTGAAAACGCAACCTGCTCTGTGGCCTGGAAGAAGTTGGCAGGAGTACGATTTAGCGTCATCTTGCCAACTTTCAATTCTGGTATGTTAGGCCAAACTTTGGTCGCATCGAGTGGATCGAAATCGAAGTCATTGAGCTGCGAAGGTTTCAGCATTTGCACGCTTAATTCCCATTCCGGAAATTCACCTCTGCCAATCGCTGCATAAAGATCAGCACTATGGCCACTATGATTCACTGCAGATGCCTTCGCTGCCCCCATTGCCGTCGCGAGGTTATGGCCTTGTAGACTGTTCCATTTGAATTTGACATAAGTAACTTCGCCTGCTTGATTCACCCACTTGAAAGCATGCACGCCAAAGCCATCCATTTGCCGCAGGTTTGCCGGAGTTCCCTGATCAGTATACAGAAACGTCAGCATGTGCGTGCTCTCGGGCACATGACTGAAAAAATCGAAGAATCGATTGGGATCTTGTTGATTCGTAATCGGTGAGGGCTTGAGCGAATGGACCATATCGGGGAACTTGATGGCATCACGAATGAAGAAGACAGGCAGATTATTACCCACCAGATCCCAGTTGCCTTTGTCCGTGTAAAACTTTACTGCAAAACCACGGGGATCGCGCAGTTGTTCCGGAGAACCTTTGGAATGAATCACAGTCGAGAACCGTGCAAATACAGGCGTTACTTTGTCCTTTGCTTCGAAAAGACTCGCCTTGGTGTGTTCTGCAAAATTACCGTAGCTGACAAATTGTCCGTGAGCACCCACTCCGCGGGCGTGAACAACACGTTCTGGAATCCGTTCACGGTCGAAGCGCGCCAGCTTTTGAATAAGATGAAAATTGTCGAGTAAAACTCCACCATGTGGTCCCGCCGTACGAGAATTCTGATTGTCGCCGACAGGCTGGCCTCCGTCTTCTGTCAGAGGCATTCGCTCCTGTGACAGGCCGCTTGCTATAAGCATTGGCACTAAGGCACCCGTAAATAAAATCTGTCGAAGTTTCATGTCTGCTCCCTGTTCTTGAAGTGAAAGTCAAATGCGGTTCCCACAAACACTGCGAGAATCGATCTTCGGACTATCAAAGTATCGGGCAAGATGATATATTTGTCCAATGCATTAAATGGATACATTCCATGCAATTAACGCATAAATCAAACTGATCATCTTAACTGAGATATCAAGCGAGCGTACAAACATGGAAATCGAACAACTGCGACAGTTTCTGGCAGTGGCAGAGCACCAGAATTTCACGCGTGCTGCGGAAACCATTGGCTTGTCACAACCGGCGTTAAGTCGATCAATTGCCCGACTTGAGGAGGAACTCGGACAGCCCGTTTTTGAGCGACAGACGCGGAAAGTAAAATTAAGCGACGCTGGTCAGCTTCTGCTACGCAGAGCACAACAGTTGATCGGTATTGTCGATGATACGATCGCTGAAATCTCTGATGATGGTGAAAGTGGTCGCATTCGAATCGCGGCCATTCCCACGATTGCGCCGTTCTACTTACCCGAGTTACTAAAAACATTTGCAGCCGAATATCCTGAAGCGACTGTGACAGTTCAGGAAGACACCACCGACCACCTGCTTAAACGCTGCACTCAGGGTGAAATTGATCTCGCCATCCTGGCTTTACCCATCACAGTCAAGTATCTGGAAACCGAAACGCTATTTGATGAAGAACTCCATGTGGTACTGGCTCCTGATCATCCGCTGGCTAAGAAGAAACAGATTCGACTCACGGATATCGAACCACTGCCGTTTGTGTTGCTGGACGAAGCGCATTGCCTGTCAGACAACATTCAAACATTTTGCCGACAGCGATCTTTTGATCCGGTTTCCGTCGAACGCACCAGTCAACTGGCGATGGTACAGGAACTGGTTTCACTGAACCATGGAGTCTCAATGGTTCCCGCAATGGCGGTAAATTTGGATGACAGTGATCGACGCGTTTATCGCTCAATCGTCGGCAACAAGCCGATGCGCACCGTGGCCATGGTCTGGAATCCCTATCGGTTCCAAAGTCAATTACTGGAGAAGTTTAAAGAATTAGTGCGTAACTCAGCCTGAAAGAATTTTCCCGGTTGTCACTCAGAAACGGGCGATATGAATCGTCCTTGTTCTACTCAATCACTTCGATCGCATCTCCGACTTTGATCTCTCCCTCAGCGGGGTGTAACAAATTCTGACCAAACATCACTCCATTTTCCTGTTTGCGATAAGTCGCCAAGGTCTTCAGTGGCTCACGCCCCTTCTCGCTGGTCAAGGGATCGACCGTTGTCAGTACACAGCGGGCACAGAGTTTGACAGCGGCGAATTCGATCGAACCGATTTGGATTTTCTTCCAATGGTCTTCGCAAAAAGGTCGACCACCTGAGAAAACCAGATTCGGGCGAAAGCGTTCCATCGTCACTGGTTCGTCCAGGCGAGAATTTAAGTCTGTCAATGAGGACTCGCCGATAATCAACGCGGGATAACCATCGGCGAAGCTGACTTGGTCTCCATTAGTGCTATAGTCGGCATCGACCGGACGATTTGCATCATCGGGCATGAAGACCAATTCACAAGCGACGCCGATCCGCTCGGAAAACCAGTCATTGACGATTTTCGGGTAAGCTAACGCCTTACAGGTGTCGGCAAAAACAGTAACGACCCGCGGACTCCACTCTTCAGATTGCATGGGAATCAACAAATCGTCACCGTTCCCTCGGCGATTTTGCACACGCAGGTGATCACCTGCGATGCTCACGATTAACTGTGACATGATTGGCACTGTTCGCTGAGTCAGAAACTTTCCTTCCTGATCGACGAGCATCCAACGACGGTCATGTTTCAATCCCCGATCAGTCAATATAGCAGACTGAGCTTGAATACCGCCTAGCGACTTAATGGGAAATATGTTGATCTCGGTTAGAGTGAGCATGTTTGGTATACCGTATTTTTTGAAGAGAGTATGACTAAATCTAGTGAAAAGCTCAGTCGTTCAGATTTCAGCGATCCTGAGTTTTCGACTGACGTTCGTTTGAGAAAACGTTCCCCGTCGGTTTTTTAGGAATCGTTGTTTTCCACTCGGAAAGCGCGGCGAGTAACCGCTTGACCGTTTCTGGCTGCTGCTCTTTCAAGTCCTTTTTCTCAAGCGGATCGCCGGAGATATCGAACAGTTCTACATAGCTGGCATCCTTATTCGTAACCAGTTTCCAGTTTTCATGCACGACTGCATAGGAGACCCAGTGGAATGGTCGACTCTTCTGTTTGGGCCATCCCGATTTCATTTTCCAGAAGAGTGGTTTGCTGCGCGTGTTGCTCCCCTTCCCTC
>JAJDEK010000572.1 GCA_029259875.1 Planctomycetaceae bacterium | reverse complement strand
ATCAAGAAGCGAGTTGAACATAGGAAAAGTCAAGCATTAAAGCGTGATTGAGCTGATATATGTAAATTTGTTAATATGTTTTGGGAATCCTAATTTCTACTTTCCGTACAGTAGACCACTAGATTTGTCACTGCTAATCTTTCTTCCGTAGTCTGCGGGACCGGCAACCTTTATGTCGGTTTGACATTTTGACATCCTGTATGGAAAGATTAGGAAAAAGAACATGACAATAAAATCATCATGGAGAGTTGTTTTAGCAAGTCTGTTGTGCGTGCTGCTCATTCAGCCTGTTTCTGCAGAAGAAACGAAAAAGAAAGGTGAACATGATTGGTTGATCAAACACCCAACGATTCAGAAATTATTGAAGTTGCACAATAAAGAACGGGCGCGAAATGGACTTCCAGCACTAACTTTGAACACCAAGATGTGTTTAAAAGCGCAAGAGCACGCAACTTGGATGGCAGAAACCGGATACTATCAGCACAGTAATCTGCCTTGGCCGGAAATCATCTTTCAGGGTCCTACAACAGCAGAAGATGCCGTCATTGGTTGGATCGCATCACCGGCACACCATTCGATTATGCTGACTGGATCTCAAGCCGGTTTTGGATACATGGTCATCAATGGCCAATATTATTGGGTTGGAGTCTTTCAATAAAGACGAGCCTAAAAAAGATCTGCTCTACGAGCATTCGCCTCTAAGTTAATGATGACAAGGCTGATTTTGGTTGATGATAAGTCTAAACGCTTCTTGCGTTTAAAACCAAAATCAGCCTTGTTCTATTTGATCCAGTCTGCCACAATCTAACGCTAGTGACTCATGTACTATGGCCTTGTTTGAATGTTGAACTCTACTTGGCCATCAAGTGATTTTTCCGACTTTGCAATGGAGTAATTTGAAGGAATATCCATGTATCTAGTGCCCCGCCTGAATCTGCTGCTGTTGACTCTCTCATTCACTTTATTTCTTACAGGATGTCCTGGACCTTCCGCTGAGAACGCAGAAGAAACGGCTTCAAAATCGGAAGCTGATTCAAAGCCAGAGAACGAATCTAACTCAGAATCTGATGAAAATAGTTCAGACGAACCTCCTGAAGTTTTATTAGAACCATTCGATGCTCCCACGCTTGCTGATTTGGATGCAGATGTAAAATGGGAGAAACAGCCTGTACTGGATAGTTTAGAACTATTAAGAGAACGTCAGAGTAAAGAAAAACCACTGGTCAGTATGCCTGGGGCTCTCAAGCTGAAAAATACGAATCAAGAAATCAATGAAAAGATACTAAGTGCATTAGGTAGACTTCCCGAAAGTGTAGAAGATGTCAATTGGGGGGCAACCATCAATCGTCATGTCTTAGCGGACCTCAAAAGTACCAATCCGATTATGGGAAGCTCTTCGGTTGAATTTGAAGTTTCTTCTCTGACTGGTTTTGGTTTATTTAGTTTCGACTGGAACTTTATTCCGTTTGCTGTCTCAGACACAGTTGTTTCGTGGGAAACCAGTGATGATAAACTTTATGACAAAGTCGTTCTGCGAAATGATCTCACCTGGTCAGATGGCGTACCCATTACAGCACATGATATTGTGTTTACTTTTAAGACAATCATGAACCCAAAAGTCCCTGTCCCCGCTGTGAGGTCTGGTACTGACCAAATCCGTTGGATTCAAGCATACGATGATCAGACTTTGGTCTTCTTTCACAAAGAATCGCTTCCGACTAACGTTTGGAATCTTAATTTTCCCATTATTCCCAAGCACATTTATGAAAAAGAATTAGAAACAGATCCGACCCTTCAGGATAGTGAGTATCATGTGAAATATGAAAACAATCCTGTTACCGGTGGTCCTTATGAATATGAGAAAAGAGTACGTGGCCAGGAAATTCTGCTGCGTCGTCGAGATAGTTGGTATATGCACGATGGGAAAGAGGTTCGAAACAGCCCCTATTTTGAACGGGTACGATTGCGAATTATTCAAGACCCGAATACGGCTCTGCTGGCATTGAAAAAAGGGGAAATTGATGAAATGGCATTGAACCCCGAGCTTTGGAAAACGCAAACCAAAGGCGACGATTTTTATAAGAATTGTACAAAGGCAAATGGTCTGGAATGGGTCTACTTTTACTTTGGTTGGAATACAAAGACGTTATTCTTTCAAGACAAAAAAGTACGACAGGCGATGTCCTATGCCTTCGATCATGATGAAATGCTAAATGAGCTCTGTTATGGTTTATATCAACCATGCACCGGGGTTTATCATGAAACGGCTTGGATGTCTCCAAAGCCGATGACAAAACCGTATAAGCAGAATTTGGATAAGGCAGAGGACCTGCTCGATGAAGCGGGCTGGATTGACCACGATGGAGATGGAATCCGCGACAAGAAATTTGATGGAAAGGTGATTCCGTTTCGATTTTCGATCATGACATCCAACAGGCCATTATCGCTTTCGATTTGTACGTTGCTCAAAGAAAACCTTGAGCAAATTGGAATTATTTGTGAAGTGAAACCAACTGAGTTTACCGTAATGCAAGAGAAATCTCGTAAGCATCAGTTTCAAGCAATGTTTGCCGGGTGGGGAACCGGAACAGACCCGGATACTTCCGTTAATTTGTGGAAAACAGGCGCAGGACGCAATTACGGAGAATACTCAAATCCAGAAATTGACAAACTGTTCGAAGAAGGGCGTCGAGAATTCGATAACCAAAAACGAGCCAAAATTTACGGAAAAATTCATAAAATTCTCTATGAAGATCAGCCTTATACATGGCTCTATTTTCGAAATTCATTCTATGGATTCAATAAAGATTTACGAGGGTATGTATTCAGTCCACGTGGTCCATATGGCTATGGTCCCGGCTTTAACAGCTTGTGGAAGCCCGTCAGTAAATAGTCTCTGCATCGTTCTCCATTCTGAGCTCCCTCAGAATGGAGGCCAGCTTAAAGGCAGGGCAGGGTTGTTTTGTTATTTATGTTGATTCTGTTAGTGGGTTGATTGAAAAGCATGTTCAGCTATCTCGTGCGAAGGCTCTTCATCGGGTTTGTTACCTTAATCCTGATTACCTTCATGATCTTCGGGTTGATCCGAAATATGCCAGGCACGCCTATTTCTGTAAATATGGCTATGGTTGATCCCGGTAAAGAACTGAGTCGCGCTGATATTAAACGCATGGAGAAAGCCTATGGTTTAAATAAACCTTGGCCTCAGGCTTACATGCTGTGGGTGAAAAATGTTGTTCAGTTCGACTTTGGGCGATCAATCTCCCGAAAACAACCGGTTGCCCGCTTAATTATGGAGCGAATAGGGCCGACTTTAATTTTGTCTGTGAGTTCCTTGCTGTTAACTTATCTTCTGGCGATCCCCATCGGTCTGTACTCTTCAGCACGCCAGGGACGACTGGATGAAAGAACGACGGGCACGATTCTCTATATGCTTTATTCATTTCCCAGCTTTGTGGCTGCTCTATTTTTGCAGATTTATCTTGCTAATAAACTTGGGTGGTTACCGCTCTATGGCATGAAAAGTGACGGGTATTCTTCCATGACGGCAACTCAACAAGCATGGGACATCTTTAAACATGCTTTGATGCCAGTGATTTGTTATACGTACGGTAGTCTGGCGTATTATAGCCGTTTCATTCGGGCGAACATGCAAGAAGTTTTGAGGCAGGATTATATTCGCACAGCGCGTGCGAAGGGCTTAGGACCTGTCAATGTACTCGTCAAACATGCCTTTCGGAATACGTTCATCCCTCTAGTAACATTGATCGGATTAACGCTGCCCTCGTTGTTGGGTGGTTCTGTCATTATTGAACGAATTTTTAGTTGGCCTGGAATGGGACAACTTTACTTTGAATCAATCCTGGAAAGAGACTATCCCACCATCATGGGGCTGACATTAATGTTTTCCATTTTAACATTAGCGGGACAGCTAATGGCTGATATATTTTACGCACTGGCAGATCCGCGTGTCAAAATTGCAGATCATTAAAAACGATACCGAATCTCCACTCCTGATATCTGTTGTGTTACCGATTTGAATCAATAAAAAATCATGCAAGAACAAAGTGAAACCGCTGAAAATACTACCTCTGAACAGAAAACTGTTAAGAAGTCGCCCAGTTTCTGGGCCGAAACTTGGCAACGTTTCAAGGGCCGAAAAATGGCGATGCTGGCCTTGATTTATATCTGCTTTTTAGGATTTGTTGCCGTATTTGCTCCTGCAATTGCGGGAACAAAACCAGTTATTTGCAAATATAAAGGGCATATTTATTTTCCGGCATTGGGCTATTTTCGGAGAGAATGGGAAAATCCCATTTTTCTAAAGGATCGATTTCGAAATCGCTATCCAGTGAATCTAAAAAAGAAAGATCCCAATAGCTGGGCGATCTGGCCGTTGGTGTATCAAGATCCTTATCGCCGCGTTTATGACAATGAGTGGAAAGGATTACCAGGTAATCCCACCCAGGATAATGGTGCTCCCAGCCTTCGAAATTGGTTTGGGACTGATCAACGTGGTGTCGATGTCTTTACGCAGATGGTGCATGGGACGACAATCGCATTATTAGTCGGCTTTGTTTCAATGGGAATTGCCGGCGTCATTGGAATTATTGTGGGAGCCTTAGCTGGTTTTTATGGGAAATGGATCGATATGGTTCTCAGTCGACTGATTGAAGTCGTCATGTGTATTCCCACTTTGATTTTGATTCTCGCCATTATTGCTATTATAGACTCTCCGACAATTTGGCATATGATGGCGATCATTGGTTGTACTGGCTGGACAGGAATCGCAAGGTTAGCGCGTGCTGAGTTTATGAAACTTCGTGAAAGTGATTTTGTACTCGCAGCTAAAACAACTGGAGTCGGGCAGTTTCGTATCATTTTCCGTTACATTCTCCCGAACTCACTGGCACCTGTTCTCGTGCCGATTACTTTTGGAATTGCTGCAGCGATTCTGATTGAAAGCGGTCTCAGTTTCCTTGGTTTTGGTGCGCCACCTCCTAATCCGAGTTGGGGAACACTGCTGAACTTGGGAAGACAAAACTTGCAGATGTGGTGGTTGATCGTCTTTCCAGGAATGGCAATCTTTCTTGCAGTCTTGGCCTATAATTTGATCGGTGAAGGAATACAAGAGGCATCTGATCCACGTTTGCGGGATGCAAATTAAGGATTGCAACTTATTCTTGTTGTCGATCTTTTTCTTCTACCAACACAGATTCGAGCATCTTCAATTTCTGTTGAATCTCTTCTGTTTCTTGTGATGCCAGAGGGTGATTGCCATATCTGACTTGATAAAACAGTTTTGTAAATCGGTCCGGGTAATCAATGATTTGTGCTTCAGTCAACTCGGAGTTCAAATCGACTTGAACATGGTCTGAAAACTCTTGCTGAGTTTCCGAACGATTACGAATCAAACCTTTCTGGGCAAGTAACAATCGAAAATTTTCATAAAATGCGATGTCTACCGAGTTGAGTGCTTTCTTTTGGCCTGCTTTTTGGCGGAATAAAAATCGTACGAATCTGAGCATTACACGTAAGCCCCACTTTAGTCCAAAAAAGAGTCCAGCGATAATAAACACAGCTAACCCTCCTTCCCAACTAAACCAACGACGGGGGTTAAACAAAAGATTTTTGCCCGTTATAACCATATTTGTAATCATTGATCGAAAATTGAATAACCAATGGTTTAATTTTTGACCCGCACGAAAAATAGGATCATAAAAAGTCTGTTTCTGTCGCTGGTAGGAAACCCCGATGACATAATCAGACCAGAATTCAGACATCACTTTTGTAATGCCTTTCCAACTACTTAACGAAGCCGCATTCTGCGCAACTATTGTGGCCCGCTCTAAAGCGGGAGTCGCATCCAGAGTTTCCCAATGTTTATCCAGATACGCTTCCACCCAGGAATGGGCGAAGCGTTGTTGAATCTCAAGGCGATTCGATAGTAATTTTTCCTCTCCTCCTTTGAAGCCACTAATCACCCGCGCAGGAATTTTAATCGCTCTCAGCATTAATGCTAAAGCAGACGCATAATATTCGCAGTGTCCCGATTTCCGGTTAAACAGAAAGTCTTCCACAGGGTCAATTGTTGGATCCACAATCGACATATT
>JAJDEK010000571.1 GCA_029259875.1 Planctomycetaceae bacterium | reverse complement strand
GGGCACGGCTACGGTATGAGGCCGGTTGAGAATTCGAATGTTGATACCTTTACAAATCGCGCCGAAGACTGGTTTCGCCAAAGGTCGCTTATTTCCTCTAAGAAACATTAGGTCCGAATTAGGGCTATGATTTGAGGATTTTCTGAACGACGTGTCCATGCACATCGGTCAGTCGGAAATCGCGACCTGCGTGTCGGTAAGTCAGCTTTTCATGATCCAGCCCCATGATGTGTAAGATTGTGGCATGAAAATCATGAATGTGGACCATCTCTTTCACGACATAGTTTCCGATATCGTCTGTTTCTCCATAAACAACTCCGCCACGCACACTGCTGCCGGCTAACCAGCAGGAAAAGGCGTTCGGGTGATGTGAACGAGATTTAGTGCCTTTCCCATCCTGAGCCCAGGGAGAGCGTCCAAATTCCGTACAGAATACCAGCAGCGTGTCTTCCAACAGTCCGCGTTGTTTCAAATCTTTGATTAAAGCCGCAATCGGCTGGTCCACGCGTCGCGCATACTTTTCATGCGAGGCAATATCGCGGTGTGCTGCATCCCAGTTGTCGCGGCATGCACCAACGGCATCGATGATTTCGACGAAGCGTACTCCTCGTTCTACCAGGCGACGTGCCATAATACACTGAGATGCATAACTGGATTGGTCTCCTTGCTCTGCTCCATAAAGTTTTAACGTTTCTTTGGTTTCTTTCGATAAGTCGAGTGCCTCTGGGGCCTGTTGCTGGAGACCGGTGGCGGCAGTAAAGGAAGCGACTCTTCCCGCTAGTTGTGCATCGTGATGACGGTGTTTTAAATGGCGTTGATTCATTTTTGCCAGTAATGACAATTCCAGTTGTTGTCTCTCATAGGAAGTGGGAGATTTGAGAAAGGGAATCGGTTCATTGCCGGGAACGACTCGCACACCAGTGTTGACGGCTGGTAAAAAATTTGCATCCCATAACTGGGGACCGTTATAAGGGCGATGTTCCGAAATCACGATGTGCGAGGGAAGATTTGTGTTAAAGGACTTTAAACCATAACTCAGCCAAGCACCTAATCCGGGCATGGCCGTTGTGGTACTGCCCGTGTGAAGTTGTAGAGTGGCTTCACCATGGTCCCGGTGGTCACTATTCATAGAGCGAATTAACGCGGTTTCATGCATCATCTCGCGAAGATGCGGAAAGAGATCGCTGACTTCTGTGCCACATTTCTGATTCGGTCGGAATTTCCATAATGGTGCTTTGAGATAACGTTTCACAATCGGTTGCCCGGAGACAGCGGCTTTATCTTCCTCGCCGATTGATTGATCGTGTCGCTTCGTTAATTCGGGTTTGGGGTCGAATGTGTCGACATGAGAATAACCCCCCGACATATAAAGCATGATGACATGTTTGGCCTGTGGGCGATGATGGGGGACAGCAAGTTTAGCAGGCAGCGCAGCTGGAAGTAACAGTCCTGCCGTCGTTCCGAGTCCCGCTTGGAGCAGATTTCTGCGATTGATGAA
Source organism: Planctomycetaceae bacterium (assembly GCA_029259875.1). GTDB lineage: Bacteria > Planctomycetota > Planctomycetia > Planctomycetales > Planctomycetaceae > Gimesia. Next base: position 10,146 of record JAJDEK010000571.1, on the reverse strand, counting down.
TTTTTGATTTTGCATCTTGTCACTCCTCAGTGGAAGCTGCTCTTTTGATGATATTGAAATTAGTCGATGAAAAAGAATTCATTGCTGGTGAGCAGGACTTTGGATAACCCGGTCCATGCTGCCTGATTCGCTGCTGCAGAATCTTTTGGTTGCTCTTTCAGCATTTGTTTGCGATACGTGTGGAGCGTTTGTAAAAAATCAGCCTGCTCTGTGGGCGTAGGATTTCTGGAAAAGGCAATCTGGTAAGCCACCTGGATCTGTTTTTCTTCACTTGTTTCTGTCTGTAGAATTCGTTTTGCAAATGCTTCCGCCAATTCGGGAAGAAAGGGAGAGTTCATCAGGTACAGTGCTTGAGAAGGAATGTTGGCGTTCTTGCGCGTGCCAGTGGTTTCATTTGTGTCAGGACCATTAAACAGCCCGAGGAAAGGATGTTTGTATAAGCGTTGTGTCATCAGATAGACGCTACGTTTTTTTGATGGATAGACCTCATGGAAGGGCCCGTTCAGGCTATAACCTTTCTTATGCCAGGGCTTGAAAGGATGTGGTCCTCCTGGTTGATGATCCAATTCACCTGAAACAAATAGCATAGCATCTCGGATCGACTCGGCATCGAGGCGCTTTCGAGAGTATTTCCAAAGGAACACATTTTCCGGATCTCGTTTGCTATTTTCGTCGAGGTCATTACTGTCCAAGCGATAGACGCGGCTTAACATCATCTGGCGATGAAGCGACTTCAATGACCACCTCTGTTCAATGAGTTGATTAGCCAGATAGTCCAGCAACTGGGGATGCGAAGGAGCCGCTCCCAAGACTCCGAGATTATCGACGGTTTTCACAAGTCCCTGTCCGAAATGATGATGCCAAATTCGGTTGACAATCACGCGGGCCGTTAAGGGGTGGGTTGGATCTGTGATCCAATTTGCGAGTTCTTCTCGTCCGGGTTTTTTCTGGTCTAACTTCAGTTTTGTTTTGGAAATCACATTAATGAACTGACGCGGTACGACTTCCCCTGGATTGCTCGGGTTGCCACGGCGGTGAAGCTTGGCATGGTGAGGCTTCCCATCAATGACCGCATACAGCATCTTTGCAGGCGGCTGTTTGACGAGTTTGGCTTTTTCCTGTTTGAGCCAGGGTAAACCGTGTTCCATTAGTTCTCGAAATTTTCCTTTATATGAAGCCAGAAGTTTTTGCCGCTGTGCTTCCAGCTTCTCGGTCGATTGTCCCTCTTTCTTGGCTACTTTCATTTTTTTTGTGACTGCCGCATACTCTTTGAGGGTCGGTTTTAACCAGGGGCGGAAATGATTTCGGATTTGATGTTGATAATGACTCAAGAGATCCCAGTAGGCATTGATTTTTTGCTGTGACTCCGGGTTGTTTTCTGCTGAGACCAGTTGTGTTGGTGAGGGTGAATTGGAAGCACCCATTGTGGGGTAGAGTGTACTTTCAAAAATGCCGTATAAGCCGTAATAGTCAGTGGCCAGCATCGGATCGAATTTATGATCATGACAACGAGCACATTTCAAAGTGACTCCCATAATGCCGCGACCGATGGTGTCGATGGTATCATCGATGGTCAGATGCTGATCTTCAAAACGTGTATTACCGAATCGGCGAGAGAGAGCAATAAAACCGGTGGCGATTTTAAGCTGACGCGCACGCTGTGGATCGTCTTCACGTTTTGCCAGAAGATCTCCAGCGAGTTGCGCCTGGAGAAACTTGTCGTAGGGGAGATCAGCGTTAACCGAATCGATGACCCAGTTTCGATATAAATAGGCGCCTGGTATGGGGAAGTCACCGACGTCTCCCTGGCTATCTGCATATCTTGCGACATCCAGCCAGTGACGGCCCCAACGTTCGCCATAAGCGGAAGATGCTAGCAGGCGATCGACGACTTTGGAAAACGCTTGAAGATCTGTGTCGGGATCATTGAGGAATTCTTGTACTTCGTGTGGAGTAGGGGGGAGGCCTGTTAAATCGAAGCTGGCCCGTCTGATTAAGACGCGGCGCGATGCTAACGGTGCGGGTGTGAGTTTTTCTTTCTGTAAGCGTGCGTAGATAAACCGATCAATGGGTGATTGAGACCACTCTGGATGACTGACTTCAGGTGGTACGATTGATTGACGTGGGAGAAAGCACCAGTGAGACGTTGTTAAAGACTGTGTTTGATTTGTCTGCGATTTGGCAACAGATTTCGTTTGTTTCTTAGGCCAGGGAGCGCCCCATTCGATCCAGCGTTTGAAGTGCTGGATCGTTTCTTTGCTTAGTTTCTCATCCACATCAGGGGGCATTTTCAACTCTTTATGCGTCCGTTGAATGGATTGATATAAGAGGCTCTGTCCTGGCTTTCCAGGAATGATCGCTGGACCAAAATCACCGCCTTTGATTAAGGTAGAGCGGGAATTAACGACGAGTGAACTTTCCGCATCTTTGTCGCCTGTATGGCAATCGGCACATTTTTCAATTAGTACAGGACGTATATGAAGTTCAAAGAATTCGATTTGCTTGGCAGACGGTTTTTTAACTTCGGTTGCGAAGACAGAATTCTCCATGCAGAACAAAGCCGCCAATGTTATAAGCAAAATGAGTCGCTGAATTTGATTGTGCTGAATCATGCTCGAACCATTTACGATGTGGGACAAAAAATATTGAGTGTTAGCCGCGTGAAATTCCCGCCTGTTGAAAAGCAGGAGCCAGGTTTTGATAGCAGGTTTTCGCAGCGGCAATCGGATCGTAGCCTTTTTGTTTGAAAACCATACTACTGACTTCACAGCAGATATCTCCCTGATAGCCTGCTTGAACGGCCAGTTTGAGGAATTGAAAATAATCAATGTCGCCACCTTCGCCGGGGAGTACAAAATGTACTTTATTGCCTTTCTTGATTGTGTCTTTCACTTGAATCAGACTGGTAAACGGCATCATGGTTCGCATGGAATCTTCGAGTGAAATATTGCGATGCGTAAAGTGACTATAATCATAGTTTAAGCGAATCCAAGGACTGTCAATTTGTTGAACTAACCAAACGCCTTGTTCTGGTCGATCGACAACGCCTCCGCGATGCGGTTTGACGGCGATCACTGTTTTTGTGCTCTCGGCAACTTTGGCCCATGCCCCCAAATTGTCTCGCATTTCATTTTTTAACGCATCCCATTTGCCACTACCGGCTGTGGTTTCAATCAGTGGAGCATGCTTTGGTTTTAATGTGTGCCCCAACTCTGCTGCTTGTTTAAGGCGGTCGAGAACTTTTTGCTGACTTGCTTTTGAACCAGGCAGGCTACAGTGCTCCATCAGTGATGTCAGTTTCAATCCTGTCTCATTGAGCTTGTTTGATACTTCTTTGCGGCGTTGGGGGCTGAGTTTTAAGGGTGTTGCGTCCCATTGATCCATCAGACACAGCTCAACCGAGTCATAGCCAACATCAGAGACGATTTGGATCGCCTGTTCGGTCTTTAAATGGGGCATACCGTAAAGACTGAAGCCCAGTGTGAGTTGAGGCTTGGCTGATTTTCCTGCCTCTAACCAGTTGATTCCTGTAAGGCTGGTGGCTACTGCACTCGTGGAATAAAGAAACTGACGTCTCGTGAATTCTTTCATCTTTACTGTTCCTATTCCGGGCACATTTATATTGATTAGCTGCTGAAGTGACTTACGGATTCGCCGGGAGTCAGGTGTGGTTCCAGAGTTAAGTCGACGCTGGCAATCGAATTGCCCATTGTCAGACGGGTTTCCATCTGCCGCACTGCCAGTCGGCCGATATCATGGGCGTGAATATCAAAGGTCGTTAGTTGTGGATACAGGCCTGTGATAAACGCGTGGTCGTTGTTTCCTGAAATGACACTGATCTCTTCACCGATTTTGATACCACGCCGTGCGAGTGAACCATAAACCACAGCTGCGACACTGTCTGAACCTGCAAATAATGCAGTAGGACGTTTTTTGGCTTTTAAAAGTTGATCGACAAGGTGTTGAACGGCTTCTGTAGAGAGTGGTGGTTTGATCGGTAGCTTCCAGCCATCTGAGGGGGCGTCGACAAAACGTTGTACCTGTAAGCCACGACGCATTGCCTGTGAAACAAATCCCGTTTCACGATTCTGCATGATTAAGTGGTTGGGCTTAGGACTCAGGAAGGCAACATTCTGATGACCGTAATCGGCGAGATGGTCGGCAGCCTTCGCACCAACCTGAACGTCATTAGCGCCCACGCAATCGCCCCAACAACCTTCCGGTCGTCCTAACACCCAGACAGAAGGAATTTTTGAGAGTTGATTCAACAACGTCTTGTTGGATTCAATCAGCATTTTTCCCTGAAGCGCACCCATCAGAAATAGACCATCTATCTGGTCAAAATCTAAATGGGATGGGACTGCATGCAAGTCCGGGATGTGGGCAACTTGAAAACGGACTCCTAGTTCAGAGGAACCATCTTCGACACCGCTAATCGCAGAGCTCACCACGGGGAGCGAGATCAGGGATCGATCCAAGCCTAATGAGACGACCAGTAGTCGTTTCCCTTCCAGGATACTGGATGAATTCTGGCTAGGATCAACTTTAGGTCGTCGGCGTCTGAGTGGGCGGTAATCTAATGACTCTGCCACTTGACGAATACGCTGTTTTGCCGCTTCGCTTATCGAAGGGTCATCTCGTAATGCACGGCTCACCGTACTCACTGCACAGTCGGCTGCTTTGGCGACTGTTTTTACTGTAACGAGTTCAACAGTTTCACTCACAATGGGACCTCATCGTTCGTTTCAGAAATCTATATTCAAGCACTATGCAATTTAATGCATATAAATGGAAATAAGTGGTAGGTGAGCATGGTGGGTACTTGGTTTACTCTATTTGATAAACGATAGAGTGCTAGATGTAAAGTAAAAATAGATTATATGTACCAAGATTGATGAAAATCGAGCGAAGTGAGAACTAAGCATGACCCTACGCAAATAGTGTTTATTTGCGTAGGGTGTTTTGATGCGATTAGGCGAGATGACTGAATAATTGAAGATTCTGTCGAGGATTAGAGTCGCGTTGTAGTGTCCGTAAGCGAGATTTATTTCGACAGAAAGTCTTCCTCTTTCAGACTAAGGCGAACGGGACCTTGCATCGTGGTAATCCAGAGTTCTCCAGGCTTGACTTCCGTTACATAAGGATATGAGACCCGGTTTTCGCGATTCTGGCCTGCAGGAGTTAGATCGCGTGAGATGATGATGGGTTTGCTCCAGGATTTGCATTCATCGTCTGAAAACGCAATAGACAATTCTTCGCGGCGCCCTTTTTTGCGTTCGGGGTCACGGAAGCGGTTCCATAACATGACGATCCGACCACTTTTGAGTCGTTGTAAAATGGCGGGTGAGCTGCTGGCTGGAATTTGAGAAGGGCGGATCGTACGCCATGAAGCACCCTCGTCTGTGGAGAATGCTTCCCAGAAGCGTCCGAACCTTGTGCGAATCAACGCATAAATCTGGCCGTCTTTCAATTCGACAATCGTGCCCTCCATCGCACCATCGTGATCACCAGAGCCTCCCAGGTCGATCATATTGCTATGGTTCCAGGTGGCTCCTTCATCATCCGAATAGTATGTGACCATCACATGCCGACCTGGATTGGCGATGGCTTTGGAAACGGCAACAATGATGCGTCCCGATTTGGTTTGAATCATACTGCGAATGGCGCCACACCAGCTATGGTCCTGAATGATCTGGGGAGGTAGCCACGTCTGTCCTTCATCTGTACTACGGACAATATAAGCGGGAAGGTAGCAGTCTGATTGAGGGCCTCCTTTTTTATCATTCCAATTGAATTTCCGTTCTGTCAAATTCATAAACGCTAGGATGATCGTGCCCTTACGTGTTTTGATGATGGCGCGTTCATTGCTGGTTTGAAACTTCTCGGGTTTTTCATATAATGGTTTGGCAGTCCACGTTTTGCCTTTGTCTTTACTTATCAATACTTGCTTGGCATCCGGAGCCAACAGGCTTCCATCTGAAAGTTTGAGAAATGGCCCCAGATGTCGGTGAGGTAATTTTTGCGTTTGAGGGTGGTTCCATTCTGCCTGTGAATCGTCGGCCGAGATGAATGCGATTAAAAAGATGGTATTCAAAAGAAAAAGTGGTTTCATTTCTCTCTGCCTTGTTTCCAAAAGGTGTTGTCTCAAAAGTAGAGTTTGTCAGTTGTCATGTCGAGCTGGTTACTCTTTTAATTCAAAGTCGACGATGAACGGTTCGCTTCCGGCTTCAACGCTTGCTTCCAGTTCTGATTTAGAATGGTATTTGTCAGGAATGGGGATCGCGGGTTTGGTAGCCGCGTCGATCTCTCCTAATGATTTTCCTTCCGTATCGGCGGGAAGGATCGGAGTCCCTTTAATTTCGACGCGATGTTTACCTAACGGAACTCCGCCTTTATTCGAGATTTCATACATGCCATTGATGACCTTACCGGCGGCAACGGGCCCTGTTGGCTGAGGGAGAAAGCGAATCGCGGCCCCTTCCAGTGGTTTGCCGTTCAAGGTCACACTGCCTTTGACAACGCGGCGATCAGGGGCATCGCTGACACCTCCACAGCCAAGATTTAGTGCTAATAACGCTCCACAGAGAATGAGTCGTATACCCGGCATAACAGCCTCCTTTAAAGAACGCTGACGGGTTTCCGTCGGTCAGCGTGAAATGATGCTTGAGCGTGCATGTCCAACATGACGAAGTGAACGGAATTAAAATTCGCCGACAACTTCTTTACCAGCACGTGTTGTGAGGGCCGAGAGCGTTCCCTGGTCAATGTTTTCTGAGATAAATCGCACAGAGCCATCACCGAGGACGAAGTGGGCACCACCAACGTGATAACTGGAAAATCCCTGGGGGCGAAACGCAAACGTTCCTCCGCCGGGAACCGTATCGATGCTATTGATGCCATTGCTGGTGTCGAAAACGTCATAACCCGTGTACGAGTTTCCGTTCAGCCCTGTTTGGGAGAGGGAGCCGGTAATTTCGCCCACGATCAGTGTATTACTTACGCCGTCAATAATATCACGCATTTTGACGCGGGAGATAGCGTAGAGCACACCATTTCCGATAGACGTCGGTCGCACCCCTGAACCACTGTTACATTTCCAGCTAATGGAATCTGCTACGCCTGCCATGTCGGTTCTAGCCATTCCATCAGGTAAGGCACCTGCAAATGCGCCCGCTTTGTTAACGATCACGTCTGGTTGAGGGTTACTAGGGCAGAGAAATGGTAGCACAGGAGACAAGCAAGTCGTCGAATTAAAGTTTGGTGGTACGAAAGGTGTTGGTCCGGAAAAATTGAGATTGTTATAAACATTAGCCTGATCCAGATACGGCAGAATGCGCACTCCCCAGGAAAACATATGGCTCCCCGAGTATCCACTGCAACCGCCACTGATGCCTGCACCAATGGGGAATGCAGTAAAGGTGTCATGATAATTGTGCAGGGACAATCCTACCTGTTTAAAGTTGTTTTTGCAGGAGGAACGTCGTGCCGCTTCACGCGCTTGTTGTACTGCAGGTAATAAGATCGCAATTAAGATTGCGATAATGGCAATGACAACAAGCAATTCAATTAGCGTAAATCCATGGTGTTTCTTTTCGACTTTGATTTGTAACATTGAACCATCTCCATCAAAACTGGTAAAGAACGCAATACAATAAAATAACCTTTGCAATTGGACGTAAATTAATCTCTGAATAATAAAGTGCAGTCAGCCATCAAACCGTTTTCTCTGCGTGAGCAGTGTGTCACCATTTCTAGTTAATGGCACTAACTAGATTAAAACTCGCGATTTTGTAATGATCTATGTTTTAAAAATTTATGTCTGATTCAGAGATCTTCCTTTATGGCAAGAGCCTGAAGCATCGCGATATTTACAAGTTTATTTTGACACAAAATGAAATCAGAATGGTTTCTTTTGTATCATTGATTTGGCGCTTTCAACTGTGGTTTTAGATGTTCTGTGATATATTTCGTTGCTTTATCTACATCCCGGTCAGCAATGGCATTAGCGATCTTTTCATGCTCCCGGAGTCCTTTCAGTGTGGGGATGCGGCCGTAGAATTCACCTGCATGGAAATAATCCAGTAGAACTCCATGGAACTGTTTTACAAAGCTGCCATGCGAGGCGGCAAGAATTGTCTGGTGAAACAGACAGTCCATTTCTTTGTACGCTTTACTGGTGCCCGCTTCATCTTTCTTAATGTTTTTCATCACGCGTTTCATCTCGGCGACAATGGTCTGCAGTCGAATGATTTCTTCGGAGGTGATCAACTCTACTGCCAGTGCGATCGAGCCAATTTCGATCACGGCGCGCAGTTGCTGTAGTTCGCATAATCCCTGGGGGCTGGCGACTTGCGGTACCAGAGCCTTTCGCAAAACAGAAGAAAAATTATCTGCTTCTGCCACACAAAGTCCCAGACCTTGCCGTCCTGTTACCACGCCTAAGCCTCGCAAGGATCCAATGGCTTCGCGAACCACGGTTCGTGAGACGCCGAACTGATCTGCCAGATCGGCTTCTGTTCCCAGGCGTGCACCAGGGGCGAGTCTGTCGCTACGGATTCTTTCACACAAGCGATCAGCCAATTCAGCACTCAGTGTTTTATTTCCTGTTGAACCAGTTTCGAGTCCATCCTGTACTTGTTTCATTGCAAAATTACTTTTCTGTGATCGTCATGTTTATGGTTGAGAGAAATTCGTTAAATCGAATTCCACTTTCTTGAATTTGCTACGAGAAAGAGGAGTGTGAGTCAGTTGTCTCTCACTTCGTCTTGTAGTATAAAGTAGTAGATTATATTACAATCATGAATAATATCATATGATCAAAAAAATAGGCGTCAAGCACATTAGCGGGGTTTACTTGAAGTTTTTCATGTTTATCAGCGTAACGTAATAATGCGAAAGTAAAGAATAGCAACAGACTGATAGCAACAGCTTTATACGTGATGTGGTTTTTAAATCGATTTAGTCCCCTTCATTTCACAACAAAAATTCACATTACAAAGACAAAGGAAGTCATTTCATATGATGCAACCAATTAAAATGATTACTGCGCTGGGTACTCCGCTGACTGCAGAAGAACAGCTCCATTTACCAGGGTTGGAAGCACAGATCCATGACCAATTGACACATGGAATCAATGGGTTTCTGGTAGGTGGGACGATGGGGTTGATGCAACTTCTGTCCGATGTGACTTACCGAGAGCTTGCGGAGCAGAGTGTTCAATTTAACGCAGGCAGAGCAGAACTACTTGTGGGTGTGGGTGATACCAGCTTTGTGCGGACACGTGATCGCATACGAATGGTAGAAGATTTATCCATTGATGGCGTGGTTGTGATTTCTCCCTTTTTTGTCAAATTCAGTCAGGAAGATTTGGTCGATTACTATCTGTCATTAGCAGATCTGAGTTCCAAGCCCTTGTTTCTATATGATCTGCCTCAGACGACGGGAACAAAATTAGAAGTGGAAACGGTGTTGAAGTTGGCTGAGCACCCTAATATTCAGGGAATTAAATGCTCGGACCATTTTGTGACCATCCGTCCGGTGATTGATTCCATCGGTGACCAGTTTCGTGTGATTGTGGCACAACCCCATTTAATGGATGTTCTATTGCGGTCTGGCGTCAGCGAACATCTGGATGGAGTTTATATTCTGGTGCCGGAGTGGATTGAGAAAATGGTCGTAGCAACCGAGGCAGAAGATTGGGAGGAGCTGGCGTCGGTACAGCGGGATCTGTCCGGATTGCTATCGTTTCTGCGATCATTTTCAGCTCCCCTGTTTGCGACCGTCTCAACTTTGATGAACATGCGCGGAATTCCGGGCAACTTTGCACCCCAGCCTATGCGTGCTTTAACTACGCATGAGCACGAGTTGCTTTTAGAGGAGCCACTCGTTCAGAAAATCTTCGCTGGTAAATCAATTTCTTCTGTAGAGGCTTGATTCAAAGTAGCTCGCTTAATCTGTCTTTCGATCAACTTCTTTTACCAGTTTGTGAACTGATTTCGAGATGAGGTCTTCTGTATCTGGGCCCGATCGATTAGCTGGACGTCCTTATTCATTGAGATTGTATCATCCTTCATAACCTCCTTCGTGCCATAAACGTTTAGATGGAATTTAGGAGATCATGTCGTCCGCATAGCCACAGACCCAAGT
>JAJDEK010000058.1 GCA_029259875.1 Planctomycetaceae bacterium | reverse complement strand
TTGAGTTGAGGTGGCAGAATCAATCGAATCTGGTTTCGTTTCTTCTTCGATTAATTCTCCACGGATCACTCGAATATTTCCTGGAGCATCGATGCCTATTTTGATAGCCCCTTTACCAGTTTTCAAAACCTTGATAACAATATTGTCACCAATTTGAATCACTTCATCTTTTTTTCGAGTTAAAACTAACATCACAACGTCTCCTGTTATTGCTGACGACCAATACTCTTCCTTAGACAGAATCATATTGATGTCATATTGTTATTATTAAGTGGCCGAAAGAGATACATAGCATTCGCTGTGCCAATAAAAAATGACAACATATTTTTCTGTCGTATCTCATTGTTTTAAAATGACTTTTGCCTTTTCACTAAATCTTTGATCGAAGTCGAAATCATTCAAATGAGTGTAACATTGACAACATCTCTATTAACGTCCCTAAAATTACAATAGATCAAACAAACAACAGTCCATTTTATGATTACACATAAGTGGTTCAGCGACCTTGAAAAATCGTTAATCTTTCCGCATTTCCGCAAATCAACGCCAGCAACCCAAACCCCCGACTATCGCCCCTGGCTGTCCTCGAGAACTTTTTCTTTTCATTTCGATGACAGGTGTTTTTATGAGGCTAAGTTCAGTCAAGTGGAATGACCGTGAGCATGGTCTTGACGTAGTTTGCAAAACCAGTAAACTTTGCCGCCTGCATGATGAGTTCACGAGTGGAATTTGCGTTAATGGAGTAGCGCCACTCTCTCATCAGACTTAAAAAACGCGTTAGCTATTAAAAACGGGCCAAAAGTACCAATCATAGTTTAATGCTCATTCTGATTTTTACAGAGTGAGCGTTATGGAAGACACTGGTTAATCAAGCCGTAGAATTCACAAGAAAGGATTGTGTGAATGTATTCCCGCTCCAGCCGCACTATTTGTTATTCCCAAAATGGTAAGGACTTATTGACCTCTACCCCAAAATTTATCATCGCGCTTCTGATTTTTGGGTTAGCAGCTATTTGTTTCAGCGCAAAAGCACAAGCACAGTCTCCCAACGACAGTAACAGTAAATTAGTCAATGATTTACTTCGCTTGTTGGAAAAATCTGAGTTGGCAACACGAGATCGTGAATATAAGCCATCAGGTTTAGAGCTTCCTCCGACTCCACAATTGGAGATTTCGAGGACTAAGATCACGGAAGTAAGAGATACTCTTGATAATTTTTCTAGAGATAGTTCTTCTCTGGCAACCAATCTCAATAGAGTAATGTATCAGATCCCTGGGATTCGGAGTTATATTGCTGACGTGTTAAAAGTAAGAGCACGTTCATCAATCCTTGCTGATAAAGTACGGCGAGATAGTGACTTTGCTCTTATCGCAGCAGAATATGGCGAGATTGATCAGTTGTGGCGAGTCGTCTCTCATCAGCTAGGCCAAGTTCGTGGCTTGGATCGAGAATCAAAAAACTTGATCGCTCGTATGGATCAACAGGATCGAAAGTTAGTCGAATTACTGCAAACGGGTCCTCAACTTAAGAGAATAGATCTCTTAAGACAGACTTCAGCACTGACCAATGCAATGAGTACTTTACTGGAAGACATTGACATTGAACTCTCGCGCGAACCTCAAAAATTTGAATTGTTGCGAGAAGTACAGAGGGTAGAACAAAGAATTATTCAAGTTTCTAACCTGCTCATCGATCGACAAAATTATGATTCCATTAAACGTGAATATCTGAGTTTTCGCGATTCCTGGAATTCTTTTGCAACTCGCCTGCGACCATATCATAATCGCATCTTAAGCCGTGGTGTGCAACGCATAGTACAACAAGATCGATCTATACAAGAACTTTTATGGTTGCCTCAAGACGGAGTGAACCATCCAGAGATTGCACACTTGACTGAAGCCTTAAAAAGGGATGTTGATGAATTTTATCGCAGAGCCACACTTCGTCTCTTGATCAGCTTACCTCCTGCAAATTACATCTCGACATCAGACGAATTTTATGGAACAGTAGAAAATTTGATTGATACCGTGAATCACAACGAGTCTACTCAAGATCTAATCACTTCCTTCTCGTACATTGATCAATCATGGAAAGAATTTTCAGATTTATTTCACAGTGTAGAAAGCCCTGCTGCTTTACAATTGCTGGACAAGGTCAATGATTCTATCAATGCCTTGCGAATCTCACTTCGCATTGATGAACCTTCAGACAGTATTGATGCTGTTAAATTGATTGTGGGGCTGGAAGCTCAAAGTGCTCAACTCTCTATTGTCGCTGAGCAATGGTTGGCAACCGAGTCACCTTCTTTCAGAAGATCAACACAAGATGCCATTCGTAATTTCAGTACAATTGCCCATGAACTTCACCGGATTTCTTTACGGCAACCAGTTCCAATGGCACTCATGCGAACTAAGAGCTCTGAACTCTTCGAAAGCTGGTTCCAAGTACATGATAAAATTTCCCGTTGTGAAACTCGTGAAAAATATCAACTTCAAGAAACTGCTGTTCGCATAACACAAATGTTGATGGATTTGCGGTTTGCAACGAAGTAAGAATAAACATTAAGTCGTTGTAGATTCAAGGCCCTCATAAATAGAGGGCCTTGTTCTTGCGCGACGGCTCATAAATAGAATTGTCTACTCTTTTGTAAGCAAAACGAAACAATATCGCTTCTTATCATTTATTATTCGTTCAGGACGATTTGATCTTATGATGAATTCTTCAATGCCTGAGAAAGACGATTCACAATTTAATAAACATGGCTCAATCACTCAGAATGAAACTGATTGGGTAGATTATATTGTAGCTTATATCGTGGCATTGCAACGTTATTTTCGAATCCCACTGTTACATCTTCAGGCTGATCGAAAAGAAACCATTGAAAAAAGAAGCACATTTTTTTTGCCTTTGGCAGGTACCAGTTTAGCTTTGTTATTGACGTTGCTGTTGGCTGTTTTACAATTTTTATGGCCTTTAGGAATTGCTGTTCTGTTACTTGGCTCGCTAGAGCTGCTGTTTCTTCGCACTTTTGTTCCAGAAGCGATCCCTCAGTGCCGTGAGTTGCTAGCCCCTCAAAAATCATCCACATCATCTGGTAATATTTTTGTTCTGACTATTGTATTCATGCTATTACGGATGGGACTTTTTTATAACCTTCTTTCAGATTTCAATTCGATTCTTACACCATGTATCCTAATTCTGATTTCGATTTCACTAGGCACATGGATTATTCCCTTTTCTATCAGCTTTACTTCATCTCACGATGAAACTGCCAGATGGGTAAATCCCAACCGTCCTTTATCTAAGAAACAGCTAAGTTATGGCAGTTCATTCTTAATCGTATTATTGTTCCTTGGAACTTGGGCTTCTTTGAATAATTTTTTCCCTGCACTCGTTGTATCAGCCCTGCTACTGTATTGGATTATGAGAAAACTAGGCGACCACGATAAAGAAGTTACAGACACTCACCTCGAGGGACTTGCATCTCTATTTCAGATTGTGTTTCTATTAGTGTGTACGATCGATTATTCTTTTCTCAATAAATTATCGGAGTAAATTGAACCTTACACAGTAATTGCTTAAATCCGTTGCCTTAACTCTGTTTTCATCAAACCTCTGTGAAACTCTTTCATTGTTTTCAATTGAAACCCGTTGCTTTCAAGAATTTTGGATGGATCAATCAATCTCTGTGATTGAATTTGAGCTGCTACTC
>JAJDEK010000570.1 GCA_029259875.1 Planctomycetaceae bacterium | reverse complement strand
GGAAGCGTTGAAGTTAATCAATCAGTATTTTGGCACGATTCCGCGCCCTGAGCGAAAATTAGATGCGACTTATACAGAAGAGCCTTCTCAGGAAGGCGAGCGGGTTGTAACTCTACGTCGTGTGGGAGAAGTTCCTGTTGTGGGCGTCGCCTATCACATTCCAGCCGCGGCCCATAAGGACATGGCTGCCCTCGACGTATTGGAATCTGCGCTCACAAGTGATCCATCAGGGGTTCTCTATCAGGCTTTAGTGAAGACTAAGAAGGCTTCCAGCGTTTCGGGTTCGATCTTCGCTTTACATGATCCGGGTGTTTTGCGTTTGATGGTTGAAGTCGTTAAAGGTAATGACCCACAAGTGATTCTGGGGATCATGTTTGATACTTTGCAGACCGTCATCGACAAGGGAATCTCTCCTGAGGATGTGACTCGCGCCAAAGAAAAGTTATTAAAACAATACGAACAGGCTGAAAATAACAGTTCACGTCTGGCTGTTGAACTTTCAGAATGGGTGGCGATGGGAGATTGGCGGCTTCGATTTCTTTATCGTGATGCGCTCGAAAAGGTCACTCCCGAAGATGTAAAACGTGTGGCTGATCTTTATCTCAAAGAGAACAACCGCACGGTGGGAATCTTTGTTCCCGTTGACAAAAGTGAGAAAGTGTCCATTCCGCAAGTGAATGATATTGCCAAAATGATTGGCGACTACCAGGGACGCGAAACCGTTGCCATGGGAGAAAACTTCGATGTTTCTCCCGAAAGTATTAATAAAAGGACAACGGTCAAAACATTATCCTCTGGTGTCAAAGTAGCTTTACTTTCAAAGAAGACGCGTGGAGAAGAAGTCAATTTGAAAATGACGTTGCGATATGGCAGTCTGGAAAACCTGCAAGGGAAACGTCTCGCCTGTGAATACCTGCCCGTTGTGATGAAGCGGGGAACGAAAAATATGACGCGTCAGGAAATCGAGGACGCGCTTAATAAATTACGAGCTCAACTGAGTATTTCTGGCTCTCCCGGTCAATTGAGTGTCGGCATTAAAACTCGTAGAGAGAACCTGGGAAAAGTATTTGACATTCTGAAACAGATTTTGCGTGAACCCACTCTCCCAGAATCAGAATTGGATGTCTTGAAAACCCAGCAAATCGCCATGTTGGAGAAACAGAAGACCGACCCGCAATCACGGGCGATTCTCTCTGTGCGTCGACAGCTTCGCCCTTATTCTGTTGAAGATCCCCGTTATGTACCGGACATTGATCAAGAGATTAAGCGTATCAAGGCGTTGTCTCAAAGTGATCTTCAATCACTTTATGAGAACTTTATAGGGGCTTCCGTTGGTGAAATTGCGGTTGTCGGTGATTTTGCTGAAGACGAAACATTTTCACAACTCAGTTCAATGTTGGAGAACTGGGAGTCCAAGGCGGCCTATCAACATATTCCTGCCATGGCACACAAGATTCCTGGTAACCTCACAGAGATAATCATTCCTGACAAAGCGAATGCTTTCTATTTTGCAGGTTTGACGTTTCCGATGAATACTTCCGCACCTGAGTATCCGGATATCATTGTTGCGGGTTCGGTACTCGGATCAAGCGGACTCTCATCTCGTTTAGGTGATCGTGTTCGACAGAAAGAAGGCTTGGCGTATGGAGTCGGCGCATTTATTCACGCAGATGCGATCGATATGCGAGGTTCAATTTCGATTTATGCCAGTTGTAATCCTGATAACATGGAAAAGGTAGAAGTCGCAATCAAAGAAGAGTTGGCGCTCTTGAGTTCCAAAGGAATTACCAAGGAAGAACTCGCCAATGCACAGAAAGGCTATCTGGAAAAGCAGGAAGTCTCTCGAACTAACGATGCTTCGTTGGCCTCGATTCTGACTGCAAATTTATTTGCCAAGCGGGACATGACTTACTATTCAGAACTGGAGAAAAAAATCAACGCCGTTACGGCTGAAGCTGCACAGCAGGCGTTTGCAAAATTTATTCATCCTGAAAATCTGATTATTACTGTTTCAGGGAGCTTAAAAGATTAGTATCACGAATTGCAGTTTTAAATGATGGAGTACAGAAAGTTCGGTTCCTCTCGACAGACTTAGTTTGAGCATTCGATGACAAAGAAGATTCGCATTCTTTTTGCAATTGGAAGCTTGGGAGGAGGAGGAGCCGAACGTGTGCTATTGGATCAATTGGCGAGGCTGAATCGAGATCGGTTTACCCCGCTCTTATATCTTGTTTCTCACACGGGTTCTCTTCTTAAAGAACTTCCAGAAGATGTGCCCGTTTTTGCTTTCAACTTACGGAAACAAGCTTCTCGTTGGAATTGGCCGGGACGAATCCATCGACAATTAGTGGCTGATATGGCGGCAGTCATTCAAGAACAGCAGATTGATCTCGTTTTTGATCATACATTTCACATGACGTTGATTGCAGGACCTGCAACAAGTAAAACGAATACTCGCAGAATCTCTTTAGTTGTTTGTGATCCTGAAAATGATTTCACGAGTGCTGAACGTCGCTTTCAATTATTTAAGAAGCGGATACTGAAACACGCTTATCAAACTGCAAAGACTGTTGTTGCCGTTTCAGAAGGGGTAAGACAAGCGGCGATTGCCTATTATGATTTGAATCCAGCGCTCGTCCAAACTCATTATAATTCGATTAATATCGAACGGATCGACGAACTCTATCAACAAGGTGAACTGAATCTGGATTCGGAAAAATTTCACATCGTGAGTTGTGGACGGCTTCATCACCAAAAAGGGTTTTCCTATTTGATCGAAGCGGCTGAGAAGTTGGTTTATGATCGAGGTCTGACTGATTTACGATTTCACATTTTAGGGGAAGGTCCCTCTCGTGAAGCGTTGAAAGAACAGATCAAACAAAAACGTTTGAGTGACTATGTTTTATTAGAGGGGTTTCAAAGTAATCCTTTTCAATATTACCGTGAAGCACAGTTGTTTTGTTTACCTTCTATCTATGAAGGGTTTGGTTTGGTA
>JAJDEK010000569.1 GCA_029259875.1 Planctomycetaceae bacterium | reverse complement strand
GAAGAAGCCGCATCTATACGTCCTTACAAACAGCGGAAACTTTGATAACAATTCGCGCCGTCTAAAACGGGAAAGCGCGGAGTCTGTTGCTGGTTATATCGGACGTGGCTTCTGTTAAACTGTAGCGATTATTCGGAAGATACCGAATTTTCCTGTTTCAATAGTTTTAACGGTTGTATTGAAGCTTGAAATGGTGGTCTTATGGACATTTGTTGAGATGGAGATTTGTAGAAATATCCTGTTTGTTTCGTTCTAAGTTTATTTATATCAGATAGATAGAGCAAATTTAGTAGAGAGTATCAGATTTTAGAACTGAAATTCATAAATGTGATCGCGTCATAATATAAGATAGAGAGAAAGAATGGTTTAGAGGACTGGTCCTATACTCCAGGGGCAGAATTCCTCGTCTCCAATGCCTTGGGCCTCACTCTTTGTTTTTTTACCGCTGGCCACTTCAATGATCAGCTCGAAGATTTCCTCTCCCACCTGTTCAACGGAAGTACCGTTTAAAATTCTGCCAGCATCGAGGTCCATGTCATCCTGCATTCGCTCATACATGGGGGTGTTCGTAGAGATCTTAATACTAGGGACTGGTTTACATCCGAAGCAGCTCCCTCGGCCAGTGGTGAAAGTCACGACATTCGCTCCACCTGCAACCATGCCAGTCACAGAAGCGGGGTCATAGCCGGGGGTGTCCATGATCACAAAGCCTTTTTCGGTCACTGGTTCTGCGAATCGATAGACTTCCCGCAAAGCAGTACTACCCCCTTTGGCAATGGCACCCAGTGACTTTTCATAAATCGTGGTTAAACCGCCTCTTTTGTTACCAACAGAGGGATTGTTATCAATCACGACTCCAAACTTGCCAGTGTATTCTTCCCACCACTTAATCCGGTCGATTAGTTTTTTTCCAATTTCAGGTGTGACTGCGCGACGGGTGAGAAGATGTTCTCCGCCATAGATTTCCGAGGTTTCTCCCAGAATTGAGGTAGCGCCATGTGCGACTAAAAGATCGCTGGCAATTCCCAATGCGGGGTTGGCAGTCACACCACTGTTTCCATCACTCCCACCACACTCCGTACCTAGAATTAATTCCGAGACCGGAATCGGAACGCGGGTGACATCATTGACCTGAGGTAAATACTCTTTTAAAAGTGCGGTCACTTTTTTGACTGTTTTGGCTATTCCCCCTATATCTTGGATGTTGAGTACCAGAGGGCCTTGGTTTTGAGGCTCGTTGGGGTTCGCTAATTGGACAAGACCTTCTGATTCAGAGAGAAACGAACCTTGTCCGGTTTCACAACCTAACCCCAGAACAACATAAGCACCAATATTCGGATGTTTTGCAAAACCACCCAGGGTCCGCATAAGCTGATGGTGATCTTCCCCGTCATATTGCATAGCACATCCCCCTTTGTGAACCAACGGGATAATACCGTCAATATTGGGGTAGTCTGCCAACGAGGTTTGGGCCAACTCTCGGGCAATATATTTGGACGCGGTAGCAGAACAGTTGACCGTACTGATAATCGCCAGATAGTTTCTCGTACCTGCTTTCCCGTTCGGACGACGGTAGCCCATAAAAGTCCGGCCTTCAATGGCTTTCGGGGGAGCAGGGACATCCGTCGAATAGGCATAGTCCAGACTTAACACGCCGGATTCCAGGTTATGACTGTGAATCCAGTCCCCGGATTGAATGTCTGACGTGGCAAAGCCGATCGTCTGTCCAAATTTACGGATTGGTTCACCACTGGAAATATTCTGAATAGCCACTTTATGGCCCAGATCAATACTTTCTCTCGTAGTCACACTTTCGTTTTCAGAGAGTGCGCACTCCTGGTTTTCGGTCACAGAATTGCGAGCAATGGCAATATTGTCTTCCTGATGAAGTTTTAACAGTGGAGAATTCTGAATTGATGTCATATTGGATTTACGATCTAAATAGGTAGAAGACGTACTGATTGCTGCTCTGGAGTATACACAATGTGATAACAAACCGGGAGTAAACGGCGAGAAGGAAACGAATATAAGAATATCCCGATTTATTTAATCAGAATCAAGGGATCACTTACTCTTCAGTGTCCTTGTCTGATCCACTTTCTTCGGATTTCGTTTTTTGACTGGTTGATTTGTACGTCGACTCCACCACTCAGACGACCGCTGGGCATCATACTTGGGATTTTTCTTAGGTAATGCAGCCGTGGTTGTTTTTCTCCAGTCTGACAGCTTTTGCTGTAATTCAGCCGCCTTTTGAGGCATCGTTGCTGTCAGATTGGTTCTTTCGGACAGATCTTGTTTCAGATTATAAAGCTCCTGTCTGTCGTCAGCGAAGAATTCAATCAGCTTCCAGTCACCAGCACGAATGGCACCTGCGGGTTCCGAATGATGATAGTGAGGATAATGAAAATAGATCGCGTCCCGATTGAGGTGGCTGGTGGGATCTTTGATGAGGGGGACAAGACTCAAGCCGTCTATAATTTGATGTTCTTTCAGCTTGGCTTCACCAATCTCGGCCAGTGTAGGCCAGAAATCGACGCTGATCGTCGGTTCCTCGCAAGTTGTTCCCGCTTTTGCAACTCCCGGCCACTTGATAATGAGAGGAACCCGAATGCCCCCTTCGTAAAGCGAGCCTTTTTCATCTCTGAGAGGGGCATTTGTGGATACCGTTTCGCCGCCAGAAAACGTTTGGCGCAGGCCACCATTATCAGAAGTAAAAATGACAATCGTGTTATCTGAAAGCTGTAATTCATCGAGTGCTTTTACAATCCGTCCCACACTTTGGTCCACATGTGCTACCATCGCGGCATAGACGGGGTTATTTACTCCCGTAGTTGGTTTTGGTTTCTGTTGATATTTTACTATCTCCCGTTGCTTGGCTTCCAATGGGATATGAACCGCATAATGCGACAGTTGAACAAAGAAGGGGTGGGTTTTGTTTTGTTGCATGAATTCGATTGTTTTGTCAGTCAGAAAGTCACCTAGATACGCGTTCTTTGGAACATCCGATTTGGGAGTGGTTTTAAATCGCGGTGCAAAATGGCGACCTTTTGTGACGAGCGAAGTTTGGTAGCCCTGCTTGTCAGGATTATGTGAGTCTGGTCCTAAATGCCATTTACCGAAATAAGCAGTCGTGTAACCGGATGAGTTGAGCAGTTCAGCGGGAGTTACAATTTCAAGTGGCAGGTAAGGGGCATTCTCGGGAACGATCAGTTTTTCAAAGGGGCGCCAATGACCGGGAATGAAATCAGTCAGATGCAGACGCGCCTGATACTGTCCTGCCTGAATGCTGGCACGCGTGGGGGAACAGACCGGGCAAGCTGCATAAAAATCAGTAAAGCGGACGCCATCGTTAGCAAGCTGATCAATGTTTGGCGTTTCATGAAAAGCATGCCCGTAGCAAGTAGGGTCGGGCCAACCCATGTCATCGATCAGGATCAGGATAATATTGGGCTTCGTTGACTGTGGTGATTCCGCCGCATAGAGATCGGCAGCAGGAGTAATAAATAGACAGACAACGAATAACAGCAATTGGTAGTGATCAAGCATGGTGTCATCCTGATATCAGAGATTCAGATGAAGATTTACTTTTTTCGATAAAAAGCCGGACCTTTTTTACGATAACCGGGCTGTGGTAATGTTTCCCAAGGGACAACGTTTGACTTTTGAGCCCATGTATTCCAGGATTTTGAAAGTGTAGAAACCAGTTCCGGATGTACTTTTGCTAGATTGGTGAGTTCGCTTCGATCACGATTCAAATTGTAAAGTTCCCAATCTTGTTTGTGTTGTTTGACGAGCTTCCAATCTCCCTGACGTATGGCTTTGTTGCCTTCATGTTCCCAGTAAAGCGTCCGTTGTTCCGTTTTCTTTGGATTCTGAAAGGTAGGTAGCAGACTTTTTCCTGCCAGAGGAGTAATTTTCTGACCATTTTTCATAGTCGGGTACTTTGCTTTTGAAACATCAACGCAGGTCGCCATCAGATCAATCACGTGGCCTGTTTGATTCGTCCAGCCACCCGTTTGTTGGATTTGTGCAGGCCAGCGCACAATCAGAGGCGTCGAAATGCCCCCTTCATGCATCCACATTTTATGGAAACGGAAGGGTGTGTTGCTAGTGTTGGCCCAGCCAACTTCTGCACAGCGGAACGATTCGCGCGTGCCAGTCACTGCGCCTGGTTGGTGTCCCCGGTCGATAAATTCAGCACTGGCACCGTTGTCGGATACGAAGAGCACCAGTGTATTCTTTGAGACACCCATTTGCTCGATTTGTGAGAGTACCTGACCGATACCTTGATCCATGCTAGTGATCATGGCAGCGTACACAGCCATCCGCAGGTCCCATTCTTTCTGCTCGGTTTCTGATAGCGTATTCCATTGTTTCGCATCAGGATCACGGGCAGAGAGCGGGCAATTAATGAGGCCGATCTCTTTCATCTTTCGGTGACGTTCTTCTCTGAGCTGATCCCAGCCTTTTTGGTATTGTCTCTGGTAACGGGCGATATCAGCAGGTTTGGCATGCAGCGGGAAATGGGGAGCCGTATATGCCAAATAGAGAAAAAACGGTTTTTCTAATTGTTGCTGTGAGTGTTTTTTCAGGTAATCAACGGCTCTTTGACTGAAGGCATCCGTGATATAATAATCTGCTTGAGGTGGTTTGATCAGGCGGTTGTCTTCATAGAGTGGCTTGGGAGCAAAATAATTCCCACCTCCTCCTGTTCCGTATGCGTGATGAAATCCGCGACCGAGGGGCCAATTCTCATTGGCTTTCCGCATGCGATACGTGAGATGCCATTTACCAACGTGGTAACAATGATAGTTCGCTGACGAGAGTATTTCCGCCAGGCCGACACAGTTTTGGTTGAGTTCACCTTGATAACCGGGAAGTTTATCATTGCGGTTCATCCAGCCCATGCCGGCTTGGTGTGAATAGAGTCCCGTCATAAGCGAAGCGCGGGTCGGGCAGCAGCGGCCGGCATTATAAAATTGAGAGAACCGCAAGCCTTCTTTCGCTAACTGGTCCAGATGCGGTGTCTTGATTTCAGAGCCATAACACCCTAGATCAGAAAAGCCGAGGTCATCTGCCATGATCAGAATGATGTTAGGCAGCTCAGTCGGACTGGCTTTCACTGCTTGTACAAAAATGAATGGCAAAAACAGAACGACTAACGATAACATAGGAAGAATGTTGAACCGATGTTTGAACTGCGCTGTAGTGAGTGATAAATACATTCTATTATTGTCCATTAGCGCGTGTGCTTGCTGCTGATGCTGTGAAACAAGACGTTTTAAATATCATACTTAAACTTACTTTTATTGTCTTAATGCTGATTCTACCTGTCAACTCACGGGTGGAGCCAGAGATGTTTCATCAAGATTTGAAAATGACTTTCGAATAAGGTTGTTTTTCGTTCGATACAATGATCTGGCATTCTAGTTCTAGCCGTTGGGATGCTTCTTCCAGATCGAGCTGGACTTGATGATTTACCTCTCTTCACGAATCACAAAAGTCTCCAGTTATTTGAAAGAACACCTGACTGCGAAACAGTTCGTGGCCGATGTGATCCAGCAATATCAGCAGCATGTGGCGAACACTCATAAAGAGATGCTGTCAAAAATTCATTCTGCCGCTTAAAGTCTTCTGCCACAATCCACGAATAAAACAAACGCACTTGACAATTTCGTGACTCTGTGAACTTCGCTTTTACTCCTGTTGTTTAGTGATATTTCAGAGTTTGACACAGCTGTGCCCCTCCAGAAACTACCCTGTTCTGTGTCGCGCGCGCGAGGCGTTTTTTTTGACCACTGCACACCATGCACAGCCTCAGTTTCTTCATCATAAAATGACCCGTTTTTTCCACATTTTCACCTGAAGAACGGGAACCGGTTTCCGCTGTCTCGTATTGAATCGCTCCTTTTGAGCAGGCTTTCTGACAGCCTAAGTGATTCCAAACCGCAATTTCGTACCACTTCTGAGACATTAAGGCGCATAAGTTTCTCTTGACCCTTGTGTGCCGTTGGGCATGATAAGACCAACACGACATAACGAGCCCTCGTTCAATCAAAGGAAATGCAAACATGACGACTCTCACCTCTCAAACCAGAATAAAACAGGGAACATCAAACTCAGAAAGACATAAAAAACATATCCGACGAAACACGAGAACGACCTACCAGAAACGGACAAAAGAATCCGCCGAGCACAATCACCGAAGATCATAAGCAATAGAGACGTGCAGCCCTAACTGAAAATCCGGAAGTATAAAACGAGCAGGGAAAAGACCAGGAAAACAGAGCATACCTTGCACCAGACACCAACATTGTGTGGCACCCAACGGTCAATGAATTTCATTTGACACTCATGAAGGCTTGGTGCATATTTTTGATGCATCGATAGGAAAACTGATTCATCGAATTGAAACCGATGCACGCTTTGTTCATTCTCAATTTCACCCTACGAAACCTCTACTAGCGGTGTTCAGAAATAATGGCCAGTTGTTGATTTATGATATCCACAACTGGGGGATCGTGTTTGATGAGCCAGTACCGAAAGGTGAAGGAGCAGGTTTAGTGTTCAGTGAATCGGGTGATTCATTGGCGGTGGGAATAGAAACTGGTGGAACACGGCGTTGGTTTGAGTTTTCGACGAAAAGAAAAAAGGCGAATGAATGAGGTCAAAGTCGATTCACTATACAGACTCCGCGCCTCGTCACAGAATACATTGAAATGTACATGCTTTTTTATGTCTCCGCAGTTTTTTATTTATCGAGGAGTAATATAGTTCCCCTCTAAAGCCCCTGTTTCAATAGATTTTAGTCGATATCACAATATGCATGTTATATGATGATCGAGTTAATTTATAGTGAATTTGATTTTATCAGGGGCCATATATGCGGATTCTTATTGGGTGGGATAATCCCGAAGAGAGCGATCTCATTTCCCTCTACCTTGGAGTGAGTGAAAATGACTTAGTCATCTGTAATACGACTGAAGAATTTCTTACACAAGTTTTGAATGGGCAGTCATGGGATATCATTTTGATGTCGATTATGAATCCCGATCCTCAAACAGCGTTTGAGCACTTCGAGCAGATCCGTCAGAAACATCTTGATACTCCCGTTGTCGGTGCTTGTCCCACGCAAGGCACATTTCATGTAGCCCGTTTTTTAACAGCGGGAATGCGCGCCTATATCATTAGAGATGAAGGCGGGGACTTTATGTTTCTCATGGAGACGACTTTGCAGAGTGTTGTCGATTCTGTCAAAGCGGAGCGTGAACGATTTGTGGCAGAACGCTTACGCGAAGAAGTAGAATCAGTACGCAAGTTACAAGAATCAATCATCCCCAGCGATCTCACTTCTCCTGAGCGATATGATGTGACGGCACGTTATGAATCGTCACAGATTCGTGTGTTTGGGGGACAGCCTGTGACACTGGCAGGGGGAGACTACTATGATGTTTTCATGCTGGACGATGAAAATCTGGTAATATTAGTGGGTGATGCATCGGGACACGGAATGAAAGCCTGCATGTCGATTATGACGATGCATACCTTGGTGGGCATGATTCGCTCGAACAAGTATCTGAATACTGCGGCTTTTGTTTCTGATGTGAATGATCGCCTTTGCAATCAGGCCATTGTGAATGATGATGGTGGCTTTATTACTCTGCTCTATGGGATCTTAAATTCCAAAACGAATGAATTTCAATGGACGTCTGCAGGAGCACCGATTCCGATTGTGCATGAACTGGAGACAAATAAGACATATGAATTAGGCACGAATGACGATGGCGGGCTCCCATTGGGAATCGTGTCCGATGTCGAATACGATATCCATACTTCAATTATTCCTCCCAACAGCCGACTATTAATTTTCACTGATGGTTTGGCAGAAGCGTTTCCTGGAGAGAAAGAGACCTTCGGAGAATTTGGAATTCCTGGCATTATGCAGTCATTGCAAGCGTCTCGCTCGTCCCAATTGGAAGAAACCCTGGAAAATTTGTTCCATGATTCCAATGCGTTTACAGATGGATCTGGCAGGCACGATGATACATCAGTTGTATTATTGGGGCGAAAAAATTAAAGTTCCTCTATCCTCTGGCGCGAGACTGACTGATCAAGTACGTCTGATTGATATAGGGAAATTTCATTTATGGCTGCTGATGCAGAATTAAATCTGTCGTTCATTGAGAAAAAACTAGGGACATTAGGACGTATTTCACTTTATGCGGGATTAGTGGGGCTGTATAGCCTCATACCTGTGCTCAAAAATCACAGCGAACGACTACTGCAAGCGCTTGGATTTTCAGAAATTCATGCAGATGAATTCGTGAATCTGGGTGACATGTCTTCCGATTTGCATACGACGCTCGGTTTAGTACTTGGTTTGCTGCTGGTTTTCAGGACAAACAGTTCCTATGCACGTTGGTGGGAGGCGCGCCAACTATGGGGCAGTTTGGTGAATGTCAGCCGAAATATGGCTATCAAATTTCGCGAATTTACCAACTACGGTGCTGATGAACTTCGAGAACTTGGAAATTTGATTGTCGCTTTTCCCGAAGCGTTGCGGGATCATTTGCGCGAAGATGATGACTTTGCTATGTTTCCTGAATTGGAACAAATTGAGCCCCCTCCTCGCCATATTCCTGCTTACATTGCGGATCTCATTTATCGTAAGGTGATTGGCTGGAAGAGGTCGGGTGTGATTGATGGTGACGAATTAAGAATTCTGGATTCGGAAATCCGTGAATTAATGGAGATTTGTGGAGGTTGTGAGCGGATTCGCAGAACCCGTCTTTCGCCTTCCTATCGTTTGTTTGTGCGTCACTGCATTACGCTTTATTTGTGTACGTTGCCTTGGGGATTAGCAGAAGATTTTGGCTTTTGGACTGTACCACTCACGATCATTCTGGCCTATTTCATGATTGGGATTGAAGTCATCGCGCATTCTGTTGAAGAACCATTTGGCTTGGATGAAGATGATTTGGATTTGGATGGTTTATGTATCACGATCCGTTCTACTGTGAACGAAATCCTAGATCGATTTGGAAAGAATGCCTCTGAGATAGCGCGACCTGGAGATTCCACAGTAGGCGTAAATCATTCCACTTCCTGAGAGAGTGAAAAACGGCGTGAGCTAGACAAAATTACTCTGTTATTTGTTGCATAAAATTAGAATAGGCATACCAGTCGGGATCTGTTTCGGTATGAATATCAAGTGGTAGCTCAGGAAGATCAGCCAAGGCTGCATTGAGAGCCTCTAAAGCTTGATCGGTATGTTTGACATACCACTGCCATTCACAGACCTGGTTTCCGGTGATCAGCATAGTCAGATAACCCATGCCCGAACCCTGCCAAGCTTCCTCAAGTCGTTCTTCAAACTCATTCATTCTTTGCTGATCTTCTGGGGCAGGCATACCTGTCTCATTGGGCGACTGATAAGACCAGATAATCTCGATTCTGGCTGGAAAATCAGCGGTGGAAATCTCCGCAGGGATCTTTGGTAACAGCCGAAAGAAGACAGTAAACTCGTCTTCAAGTGCGGTTGCTGTCAACCATTCCTGCTCTTGCTCTGGTTGATCTTCTGTCAATTTTCAGTCCCCATCGATTTTGGTTGTGTTAAGAGTGAGACAATTACCAGCGTCAGAAAACCTAACGGAATCGTAACCAGACCGGGTTGGCTAAATGGCACAATGGCATCGGCGGGATCCAGTCCATAGATTCCTTTGTAAGAATCAGCACTCAGAAGAATCCATGTTAAGGAAGAGATCATTCCGGTAAAAATGGCAACAGTGATTCCCTGTTTTGTTGTTTTGGACCAGAAGAGTAACATAACCAAAGCAGGTAGATTTGCAGAAGCGGCCACACTGAATGCCCAGCCAACAAGATAGTTCACGTTGAACTTCTCAAAGAGAATTCCCAGGATAATTGCGATGACGCCCACAACAACTGAGGCGATTTTCGCAATTCGTACTTTTGCAAAATCATTCATTTCGATTTTCATAAAGCTCGACATCAAGTCATGTACGACAGCGCCACTGGAAGCAATAATGAGGCCGCTAACAGTTCCTAATACTGTGGTAAAAGCAATCGCGGAAATAATCGCGAACAGCCAGTCACCGATACTCTTGGCAAGTAATGGGGCTGCCATATTTGTATTAGTCACATCGAGTGCTCCACTGGTCATGGCTCCAAAACCCATAAACAATGTCAGAATGTAAAAGTAGCCAATACTTCCAATGCCGACAATCGTACTTTTTCTGGCGCTGGCTTGATCTTTGACCGTGTAGTAACGGATTAAAATATGGGGAAGTGAAGCGGTTCCACAAAACAAGGCAAGCATCAATGACAGAAAGTTCAGTTTTCCCGATAGCTCGTCGCCTCGAATACCGGCAAATTTTGGGTGATTTCCTGGACTGAGAACTTTTTGGCCTGATGTTGGTTTAGGGAAATAGATGGTCAGAACGGTACCATCTTTTTCCTTGATCGTGTCGGAGCCCCAGAGAATTAATTCACTCTCGCGAATCGTGCTCAGGAATTCTGCAGGTCCCAGAGGGCCTGTTTTCGTCTCATTATTAGGTAACTTGCTGATGCGCCCCACAGGGTATAAATCGGTTTGTCCTTCACCGGTTCCTTGAGGCAGTCCATTAATAATAATCGAACCATTTTTATTTTTTTGCTTATATTGTGTTTCTGAAAGGAAGAATTGATGCTCCGGGTTTTCGGTTAATTTCCAATAGCTGACTTTGTTGTCTTTAGTGAGTTGTAGGAAATCTTTTTTTACCCACGCTCCTTGGTCCAGTGGAATTAATGTGTCTTGGTTATTTAATTTTAGTTCCGACTTCCAGTAATCGATGTCATTGAAAGCAGCAGGACCGATAATTTGAAAATGATGCGTCGGTTTTCCATTATTTTCCGGATCTGTTGAGAGTCCCCTTTGAAGTATGAGGACGGTCAGAACCGTACTGAAGATGACAAGCAGTGAGCCTTTCAGAAATTGCACATAAGTTGTGCTGACCATACCTGCTGTCACGACAATCAGAATGACGATCGTTCCCACCATGAGTACGCCAACATAATGGGGGAATCCAAGTAGCGGCGTAATTAAGACGCCGGCACCCACCATTTGCGGGATGAGATAAAAAATACTGACCACGAGCGTACTAATAGCAGCCGCCAGTTTGATGCCCCTCGATTGAAATTTACTATCCAACGCATCGGCGAAGGTGAAACGTCCCATGCGTTTGAGGGGTTCTGCAATCACAAAGAGTGCCACGATCCAGCCAGCCAAATAGCCGATGGAATATAGAAACCCGTCATAGCCATAGAAGGCAATCATACCACAGATGCCAAGAAACGAAGCTGCTGAGAGATAATCTCCCGCAAACGCGACCCCGTTAATAAACCAGTGGATCCCACCACCGGCAGCAAAGTAGCCTTTCGATGATTTTGCTTTTGCACCGAGCCAGAAGCTAAGTCCCAGTGTGATGGCAACAATCACTCCGAAAACTAGGACTGCCATTAAAGAAGGTTCATAAATCATTGAGCTACCTCCTCGTTTTCAGAATTCGAAGAGGAAAGATCATTACGGCATATCCACCCATAGATGATTGCCAGTACAAAGGCGGCAATGATTAAAGTAAAACCGTAAACAATTGCCAGATTCAATCCTGCAAAAACGACGATCTCCATTTTTGCAGGGGAGAAGGTATTTAGAAAAACGAACCCGCCATAAAGGATTAGATAAACCGTGAATAGCTTGAGACCCAAACGAGTATTACGATTAATCGTCTCGATGTTTTCTTGCTCATCAGGCTCGTTGGACCCGTGGTCAAAACCTGCCATAAAAAGTAAACCCTTTAATTGAACGCGAATTCGGGCTTGATCAGCCGGAAGTGCTAGATCTGGAGTATTGTTTGAAACGCCTATTCAACCCGGAAACGAGCGAGGAATCAACTAACATCAGACTGCACGGGAGAAGAATTGGGAATCTGAGGACATTTATTCGAAAAAATGAGTCGGTGAGCCAAAGCGTTGTGATAAAAATGAAACAAGACTTGATCGTCTGCATAGTTATTCAGGGGGAATTGGTATTGGTTTGAAATAGATTCGGTTTGCATTTAGTTTTACCGGGCCGATGTTTTTGACCAGTAATAAGTCTTCAATAGACTGAAACGGGCCGTGTTCCTCACGGTAAGCAACAATTCTTTTTCCAAGCACAGGGCCAATCCCCTTCAATTGTGCAAACTCAACCCACGCTGCCTCGTTGATGTCAATCTGATACTCATAAGGCAGATGGCTTTGTCTTTTGATTTCTATCGGTTTAGTACCCCAGCGGGAAAGTTGGCCGATATAAATTACTGCGAGAACCAGAATTGCAATCAAGAGGGTACCCAAGAAAAACTGGTCACCTCTTTGCAGTCCCAGGAATGATTTCGATGGCGTTTCTTCAGGATGTTTTTCCTGCATGTGTCGTCTGCTAATCAGGTTGTGCAATATGACATAAAGGATGGTTTCGTAGTTTGAAAATCGCGATATAGTATGACTCAAATATGAATAGTATTAGTGGTAATAGTGCTGCTAAAGAACGTAAAAGGTCAGACCACTAATTGACCTCACTTCATATTCTCCATAGAATGAAGGTATAAATTAGTCAACATATTGAATAAACGGGATTGTCCCAAACTGCAAGCTTGTAACTGAAAAGATTTTGTTCCAACGATGAGGAGTTCCTGTGAGAAACCTTTTCCTCTGTATGAAAAATAGTCAATTAACGCAGTCGGTGTTTACATTCATGGTCATTTCCCTCTTGGCCACAAGTGTTTTGCATGCACAGGGTAAAGATTCTAAAGGGCCTCCCAAGCCGAAGGAAATCACTTTAACAGCGCAAGGTGGCTGGCCAATTTCCATCACGTATTATGAATCAAGTAATGCCGCTGATGCGCCAGTTGTTGTGCTCTTGCATGGGAAGGGGGGGAGTAAAAGAACGTGGGATAATAAATTTGCACCCATCTTACAACAAAACGGCTATGCCGTCGTTTCCGTCGATCTGAGAAAGCATGGAAAAAGTAAAGGGAACTCAGTCGACAAGGGGGGGAACAAAAATCAGAAGGGGCGCGCAAAATTAAAGTTGTCTGCTTTAGATTATAAGTCAATGATTGCACTGGATATGGAAGCAGTCTGGAGGTTTCTTTATAAAGAACACCAGAAAAAACACTTGGATATGCAGAAGACTGCAATTATCGCTTCGGATATGAGTGTGCCGATTGCTTTGAATTATGCCCTGTTTGACTGGAGTAAAATTCCTTATGACGATGCGCCTGTCCTCGCGGCAAAAACTCGCAAAGGACAAACTGTCAGAGCAATGGTATTAATTTCACCGGTTAACAGTGTGACGGGTGTTACCTCAGCACGCCCAGCAATGCGACTGCGAGATCCATTATTCGGAATCGGTTTTTTAGTATGTACTAGCCAAGGTGACTCACTAGATAGAGGTTCTGCTAAAAAGCTGTTTACACAGTTGACTCCAGGCTCAGTCCCCGAGGGGCTGCGGACGCACTACGTGTTTAAGGAGTATCGTGGAAAGCTGCGAGGCACTGATATGCTTGGGAAACGTCTAGGACTTGAACTTGATATTCTTAAATTTCTAGATAGGAATCTCAAAAAACTACCTGGTGACTGGTCTGATCGAAGACCCCGCTATGATCGAGAAGAATAGGGCTTTTCCTGATTCTGATTGGAGTCAGGCGGCTCTACGGTTCTCTGGCTGTATATCCTGCTGTTCTGACATTTCAGAATGAGGCAATGTATTCAGAGTGATTCGTTCAGAAAGAACCGAGATTTCTTTTTTAATCTCTTCCACTTCCTGTTCTTTTTCTGCAAGTAACACTTCCAGACGTGATATACGTTTTTCAGGCTTGCGTTGCAAGAATCGATTTACGACTTCGAGTACTAACATTGCCCGATAAAGTTTCATGATCAGGCTTTTGAGTCGGAAAACTCGGGCTGATTTTGTGAGTTGTTGCAGCCGGAGTAGCCCTGTAATTCGTAATGCTCTCATAAAGGCAATCATTGGCAGGCAAATGACGGCAATGTCAATCCAGTGTTTTCGGCAGTATGCTAGTCGTTTTTCTTCTATCGAAATCATCACAATGAATTCCAGTGTGAATGCAAACCAGATAAAACCCGTTGCGATCGCAGTCAGGTCAGCCAGCACTGCGCTGGATTCAATTTGCTTTTGCCAATAAAGTTCAACGGCAAACAAAGGGAGCACTAATAGTGCGATAAATAGTAGTGGCACAGAAAATGATTTTCTGATTCTCTCTCGGAACTCTGGCGTGACTTCCTGCCAGGCAAGAACGGGAAACCAGATGGCACGTCCCGTCATTTGGTCGCGCGCGCAGATTCTTAATGGTGGAATGAGGCAATAGAGTAGATTGAATCTCCACCTAGGGCTTCCGAGTGCTATATGGATTACTGCTTCAATAATAAAAAGCGGGTAGACCAGAAAAAGGCACCAGTTACAGATATCTAATGCTATTCCCGGCGATTCCACATTGAATAAA
>JAJDEK010000568.1 GCA_029259875.1 Planctomycetaceae bacterium | reverse complement strand
ATTTTTGAAGAGCATCCCTTTTTCAGCCAAACGATCCAGCGTGGGTGTTTTGACTTCGGGAGTCCCATAACAACTTAATTCAGGCCCCATGTCTTCCGCAATAATCCACAGAATATTTGGATGCTCAGCAGCTTCTACAACCATTCCCTGGTTCACCAGTATCAATGAGACAAGTGACAACGCGATGATAAATCGATTCATGAGATGAGACTCTGCACCAAATGTTAAACAGATAAGTGAACGAAAGAGGAATCCTTAGTTCATTTATCTTCAACGATGCGAGAATCATGGTCAATCGAAGGCAGGAAATAAACGTCTATAGAGTAACGAGCAAAGTTTAGTTGCGCGGTGCATCAATACAGTAGGGTTTTCTTATCTTTCCTAAGAGATAAGTCACCTTATTGATCAGTGAATTCATCTTCACTGTCGGCGTGCATTCCCGGAGGAAGACCAATGGCACGCAGCAAAGTTAATTGTGCCTGATTATAAGCGATGATCGAATTCAAGTAGGCTTCACGCGCGTTGGCAACGGCATCGAGTGACTGAAGTCCTTCGAGTGGTAACCCGGCCAATCCGCGAATACGAGCCATGTTTTGGTCATACGATTCAACAGCACGTTTAATGTTCTCTTCTGCGAGCTGAATTTGACGCCGTTGTGCGAGCACGGAATTGCGGGCATTGATGACGTCGGCCGAAACAATATCATAAGTACGGTTTGTCGTAATCACACTCTGATGATACACACTATTCGTTTGACGTCGTCGTGCTCGTGTACCAAAGCCTAAGTTCTCGATTTGCCAGACAGCCAGTAAATCCACATCACTGCGGCCATCAAGCTGGTCCAGACTATTGCCTACGCCGCCACCAAAGCCGCCTGCCGAAGTTCCCATATGCAAGTTTGGCAAATAAGGTCGCCAATGCTCGGCACGGGCACGAATTCGATTTGCTTCCATGCGTGAGGTCTGCTCATTTAATTCCGGCCGATAAGTGTGCCCCTGTGAAATCAACTCGTCCAAGGATGTGGCTTCTTCAACGAGTGACACCGGTAAAGGTTGCTCTTCCAGCGCTACGAGCAGGGTTTGTGCTCCCATTTCTTCAGGGTCTAATTGTAAGATTCGAACGAGAGTTGTCGACGCAATTTGCATTGTCAACTCTGCTTCGATAATTGATTGCTTTCGCTGATTCACTTCAACAGCAGCACGCGAAACATCGGCCAGCGATCCTTTTCCTGCACTGACGAATGAACTTGTTAAGTTGAACAGTTCTTCTGCGTTTTGCAGATTCTTCTTGGTAATTGCCAAATTCCCTTGTGCTCTTACCAAATCATAATAACCGAGGCTGGCTTCCAGTAATGTGTCATTAAAAGCGGCCGAGTAATTCGAACGAGACGCATTATACAATTGGCATTCAGCCAATGGTGCGAAAATCGCATCGGTCAACGAAAGGTCGAGTGCTAAACGTGCAGGGCCACCTGCTCCACCAGTTAGGGGAGGTGCATCTCCTGTGATAGCCCCCCCGCCAACGAATAGCGAATTACGACTGATATCGATGATTTGTCCGTCTGTCGCCTGGATTTTCCCTTCATGCTTTGTATATCCAATCCCTGCATTCAGAGAAGGAATCCACATGGTTTTTGCTTTTTCCTGACGTGCAGACGCCTCGTTGATTTGTTCCACAGCCAGCAGAACATTCCAGTTTTTGGCACCTGCCAGACGCAAAGTTGCAGGCAGATCAATGGGATGGGATTTCAGACCAAAGGGAATCTTTTCCTCTTCGGAAAATTTCTGCTCGCTCCCAGGTGCAGGAGGTATTGAAGATTCGACGTGACTTATAAATGGATTCGATTCCTCGCGTATATGGCTCACAAGCCTGTTGTGAGATGCTTTTGCATCATCGGTTACGGTCTTTGGTTTCAATTCAGAAATTGCGACCGAATGCTCTTCGACAATAGACTTTTCCCAGGAAGTCTCTCGCTGATCCTGTGCTGGAAATGGTTTTGGTAACGTGTCTTCAACAAGATTTTCTTGATCTGGATCAAAATCAAGCTTTGAAATAAGTGGGCTTTTCTGTGGTACAGATTTCTTGGCCACGCTTTTTTTGATCACACCCCGATACGCGATGTGAGAGGTATTTGTTTTCTCTCGAGGTTCAAAAGCCTGATATTGATATCCCTTACAGCCAGCCACTCCCACAAATAGGAGTAGGGTGAGAGAAGTCAGCATCGACTGAAAGGGCATGGAACGTACCTTCTAGGATTGAAATGATATCACACATTTTACCTAATGTATCGACCATGCTGATGCTATCGCGTCTTTTGGTTACTCGGTTATTGCGACAATTTCCTGTCCATCCTGCAGCTGTCCCGCAGGGTTTAACACAATTTGTTCGCCAACCTTGATATCCGCTGTAATCCCTACAGTTTTCGCGTTGTTGAACACGATGGTTACAGGCCGTTTATGGCAAGTTTTACCGCTTACAACCATTACATAAGGCTGCTCCAGTTCATCAAACTGTAATGCAGAAACCGGCACAACCGGTAAATTTTTCCAGTCTTTAACTCGCACAGAAACCGTTCCATACATACCCGGTTTGAGATTGAGCTTCTCTTTAGAAGAGACACCTTGAACGGGATTTTTGAATTCAATATCAGCGCGCATCATGCGCGATTTTGTATCCAATGTATTCGAACTACGGCTGATGGTGCCCTCGACTCCCACACCTGGCAAGCCACCAATGTTATAAAACATCACTTTCTGCCCTTCTAATACGCGAGCCGCATGCGTGTTGGGAACAGAGACGACAACACGTACTTTGTCAATGCGAGAGACTTCAAACAAAGGCATCACGCCCGAGCTACTCGTGGCAGGACGCACGAAGGCACCATGGTCGACATAGCGTTTGGTAATGATTCCATCGAAGGGAGCACGAATTGTTGCAAAGCCAACCATAGTCTGTGCCCGTTTCGCAATCGCCGTAGCCACTTTCAAATTTGCCGTTGCCGAAGCTTTGTCTGCGATCGCTTTGACCTTTCCCGCTTGTGCAGCAGCGACATTTGACTCCGCCGCTTTCACATCAGCAGCGACACTCTCTAAAGCCGATTGTGCCGCTTTGACTGCAAATTCTGCTTCATCTGAAATCTCCTTTCCAATGGATCCGTTTTTCACTAAAAGTTGAATCCGTTGATATTTAATCTTTTGTAAGCCCAGCAATGCCTGCTTTTCTGCTTTTTGCGAATTGGCTTGCTTCACTTCCGACATACGTTGCTTGATCAGTGCTTCCGATTGGGTAATCGCAGCATCTGCCTGTTCGACTTCACTTTTTGCCAGTTCGACTTTTGCCACTTTCTCGGTTAGCTCGTCTTGCAATTCAGGAATCGCAATTACTGCCAGGGGCATGTTCTTTTTGACGAGAGAACCGATATCGATTTCTTTTCCATCAACGGAATTAATATCCTGAACGTACCCGCCCACGCGGGAAAAGAGTTGAGACGTTTCCATGCCATGCACTGACGAACCAGGAAGATCAATCTTTTCGGAATACTCAATTGCTTCCACGGGAACCACTTCTACAGCCGTTGGTCCAGCAGGTTTTTCAACAGGAGTACTCCCCAGCGCCGGTTGGCCATTGAGTGTTTTTCCATTATCACAACCACTTAAACACAGTGACATGGAAACAGTGATCACTAACACGTATTGGATTGTTTTGACGTTCATTTTTTCATTCGTAATTAATGAGAACAAAAGTGGTTTCGTAGTTGTGAACTTCAGCAAAGAGAAAATTACTCCCAGCCCGGCTCCAACTCTTTGTGTTTCACAGGTCGTTTCATAATAACATATAAACAGGGCACCACAAATTTCGGTAATAATGTGGCGGCAATCACGCCTCCGACAATCGTGCGTGCCAAAGGAACATCAGCCTCTCCACCGGACAGTCCGCCAAATATGGAAGGGAACGCCATCGGTGTTAACGCTAATATCGTTGTCAGTGACGTCATTAAAATCGGTCGGAAGCGGACCACAGCGGCATCAACAATCGCTTCTTGTATGGAAGCGCCTTCTTCCAGACGATGGTTCGCAAAATCGAGTAACACAATCGTATATTCGACCACAATTCCGATCATCATGATGATGCCCATAAACGACTGAATATTCAGCCGCGTACCAGTGAGTTTCAGAATCAAAGCCACACCAATAAAACCCAGAGGAACCGTGACCATCACAATGAAGGGATCCAGAAACGAACGGAACTGCGCCACCATCACCAGATAAACGAGTGCAGTTGCCAGAATGAGTCCTACCGAGAAATCAACAAACGAATTACGCATCGACAGAATTTCGCCTTGCACATCAATCGTAAATCCTTTGGCAGACGTTTTATATTTCGTAGGCTCGTTTAACCCAACCATTGACAATAATTTTTGAAACCATACTGGGTAGCGTGCGGCGGCCGAACGGCTGTCGGGTGTCGGAACCAGCTTCAACTTGTGATTGCTGTCTTGCAATTTTGCTTCAATCTGAGACACAACGGTGCCCAAATCGTAACCCATTTTCACATTCGCAAAAACATCAGTCACGCGTGTAATATTACGATGGTTAATCACCGCGGGTCCGGTGGCACTCGCATCAAAGGTAGCGACATCTTCTAAATAAACCAACGAGCCATCTTCCTGATTTTTAATCGGAATGGATTTAAGGGAATCAAGCGAGTTAATATCTTTTTCGAAATACTGTGTTCCCAGGAAATAATGATTTCCGTTTTTGGGATCAATCCAGAATGCCGGATCAAAATTGATCGAACTATTGGTGGTACTCACCAGACTTTTCATCACGTCTTCCACATTCACGTTCAGGCTGAGTGCCTTCACACGATCAATCTCAACTTTAATCATCGGGTAGTCATTACGTTGTGCAATGCGAACGTCTGTCGCGCCTTCAACACTTTCGATCGTGGAAACCAATTCTCTTGCGATTTCCTGGGCAGTATCTAATGTGTAGCCGGTCACCTGCAAATGGATCGGAGAAGGTTCGCCCATGTTTAAAGCAGCGGTTAGAATTCCACCGGTATCAAATGCCACATCAACGCCAGCTGCTTTCAGCACTGGATCTTTATTCATACGTTCTCGCAAGCGTTCTACGACTTCGAAAACACTTCCTTTTCGCTTGTCATCCAGTTGGACCAGAGTAAATGCATCCATCGGGCCGCTATTAGGAGAGTAAGCGGCCGGCCAGTCGAGGAGAACGCCTATGTTTGAGATCAGCATCGTACAACTTGAATCCGCATGCGCTTGTTTGACTTCTGCTGGAGTCAGCGTGCGCTCTTCTCCGTTCGCATATTTTGTTTTTGTGGCAGGGTAAATTGACTCAGCTGCCGGATTGTTGGGGGCGGGATCTCCGACGTCTTCCACTATCATGTTTTCAATGCGGGCAACAAGCTGTTCTGTTCTTTGTAATTCCGTTCCCGATCTCGCACGAATATAAATCGTGAACTGCCCTGAATCGACGGGAGGAAATAATTCACTGCCCGTGCCAGACATAATGACCAGCGAACCGATAAATAAGAGCACCGAGCCAATCATGATGACCCAGCGTAATTTCAAAGCCCCCAACAGTAACTTGCGATAGCCTCCCACCAACCAATTCAAGTCCGCAGGATTATAACTGGAAGAGAGACCCGTTTTTTCTTCGGAAGCAGAACCATTGGCTCCCTTTTTTCGGGACATGATTTTGGAAGCAGCCACGGGAATGAAAAAAATCGCAACTAAATACGAGGCAATCACTGCAAACAAAACCGACATTGCCAACGGCGTGAATAGATATTTTGCCAAACCTGACAGAAACATCACCGGCAAAAAGACAACCACGAATGTGATCGTCGAAACGAACAGCGGAACGGCGACTTCTTTTGTTCCCGCCCAGGCAGACTGTAACGGCGCCTCTCCCGCATCAATATGACGTTCCACATTGTCGATGACCACAATCGCTTGATCGATCAAAATACCAACGGCCAGTGCCAACCCGCCTAACGTCATCGCGTTAATCGTGTTTCCGGTAAAATAAAGGCCAATCATCGAAACCATGATTGAAATCGGAATCGCCAGAGTAATGATGGCTGTTGCCCGCCAGTTACGCAAAAAGAGAAATACAATCAACCCGGAAAAGACGGCTCCCAATATCGCCGCAATCCACAGCGCGTCGATACTTTCGCGGACTTTCACCGATTGATCCATCACCACGTCCAGCGTGAGGTTTTTCATCTTGGGATCATCTTCCCCATTGGGAAGTTTGCGTTCGTCTTTCAGTTTGTTGAGGATCTCAGCCATTTTGCCGTGAATGCGATCAACGATTTCGATGGTATTCGACCCCGGCTGTCGATACACGGGCACATACACCAGCGCTCTATTATTCACCCGCACAATATTCGATTGAATTTGGTGGCTATCCTGCACTTCACCGACATGGCTGAAGAGAATCGGCTCTCCCCCTTCACCAATTTTGATCGGTGCACTGTTAAGCAGTGCCACTTGCTCGGGAATCGCATTC
>JAJDEK010000567.1 GCA_029259875.1 Planctomycetaceae bacterium | reverse complement strand
TACAACAGGCTTGAATATTCAAATTAAGCGGACTTCTTTGGTTGATGCTGTGTATGAATCGTTGCTTGAAGCAATCGTCACTGGTGGATTGGCGTCCGGTGTGGAGTTAAACAGTGTCGAATTGGCTCAGAAGTTGGAAGTGAGTCGGACACCTGTGAAGGAAGCGATTAAGTTACTGGTTCATGATGGGCTTGTGGAGCAGGTCAATAATCATAAGGCACGTGTGGCTCAATTTTCTCGTCAGGATGTCAGCGAGATTTACGATTTACGCGAACAATTGGAAGGTGCGGCAGCAGAGAAGGCAACAAAGCTCATTGATGAAAAAGTTTTAGCTCAATTGAGGAGTGAAGCAGATTCACTTTTGCAGTCGTACGGTAAGTTATCCTGGTCATCGAAAGCTGTGGAATACGATATTCGATTTCATACGACACTGGCGACTGAGAGTGGTAACAAGCGACTATCAAAAGAAATCATGCGATACCGATTATTAGTTCGCGGGTTTTGTCGGATGACAGGCTCTGAGGAAACACTACTTCAGGCTCTTAAAGAACACATTGTTATACTTGAAGCGATTGAATCACGAGATCCTATTTTGGCCCGCCAAGCGATGGTCTCACACATTCAAGTTCGAAAATTGACTGTTTTGGAACAGTTCTTTGCTGAAGAATAACAAAAAACTGCGTAGTAGAAACAATCTATGAAGATGCACCGGAGATGATTAATGAAAACCCAGCAATGTGTTGTTCTGACGATTTCGAGCCTGTTATTGACTGCATCCTGTTTGTTTGGCGAAGTACCAGACAAACCAGTTCCTAATATTTACGCAAAAGAGAATCTGGTCGCGTGGTGTATCGTTCCATTTGATGCAAAAAAACGTGGACCAGCAGAGCGGGCAGCGATGTGCGCAAAGCTTGGACTGAAGAAGATTGCCTATGACTGGCGTCAGGAACATGTGCCGACCTTCGAGCAGGAGATCCTCGAATACAAAAAGCATGGTTTGGAGTACTTTGCGTTTTGGGGCGAGCACGAAGCCGCTTTCAAATTATTTAAAAAATACGATCTACATCCTCAAATTTGGGTAACGCTTCGAGGATCAGATAAAGGGACTCAGGAGCAGCGAATCCAGATGGCGGCAAAACAACTACTACCGCTTGTCAAACGTACGGCCAAAATGGGATCAAAACTAGGGCTTTACAACCATGGTGGTTGGGGGGGAGAACCAGAAAACCTTGTGGCAGTTTGTGAATACCTCAAAAAGCACCACAATGGCCAGCATGTGGGCATTGTTTATAACCAACACCACGCTCACAGTCGGATCGACGACTTCGCGAAAATCCTGGCATTGATGAAACCACATTTACTTTGTTTGAATTTAAATGGTATGACACGTGAGGGAGACAAACATGGTAAAAAAATATTGCCATTGGGAGAAGGCGAATATGATGTTACATTACTAAAAATCATTCAGGACTCGGGATACACTGGACCAATCGGAATTATTGGTCACACACAGGATGATGTTGAACAAAGATTACAGGATAACCTTGATGGGCTTAAATGGATTCGGCCTCAACTCGATGGTAGCCCCCCTACACCGAAGCCAAAGTTACGCACCTGGGCACTGAAGAAGAATAGTTCTAAAGTTTCAGCGATTCAATTTGAAGGTCGATCTGAATACCGTAATCCACCTATTACTGTCGAGTGTCGGATTACGTTACCGCGGCGTGATGTCTATAACATACTTGTAGCCAGCGACACCAAAAAATCAGGCACCCATTGGGAACTCTTTTCAATGGTGCAAAGTGGCATGTTTACCGCATAC
The DNA here is from genome assembly GCA_029259875.1 of Planctomycetaceae bacterium. GTDB lineage: Bacteria > Planctomycetota > Planctomycetia > Planctomycetales > Planctomycetaceae > Gimesia. Next base: position 8,119 of record JAJDEK010000567.1, on the reverse strand, counting down.
ACACCGGGCTTGATTCCCCAACACACTTATTCAAAAGCCATGATCTGCGATGGAAAACCACACACCGTCGCGATGGTTTATGAATCAAATCTAATTCAGTTATTCGTAGATGGAAAGATTGTTGCTACTCAGAAAGTGAAATCGAGTGGGACTGCAGTTATTCCGGGTGGTTTGGCTATCGGTAGTCTTGTGGAAAACGGTCTTGGTTGCAGTGGCAAAATCGAATGGGTACGCATCAGCGGAAAAGCACGTAGTGATCTTTGGGATAGATCAACAGCGCCACCTAAAGACGCGATCACTTTGCTCAACTGGAAGCGAGGAAATCCGATAGAGAATCATCAAAAGGCCGTCCACTCTAATGCACACAACAATATGTACTCTATCAATGCTAGTTCAACAAAACCATTGGGTAAAACACCAGATTATTCACCTGAGTTTGTTAAAAAACTACTTGATCAGACTAATTCACGCGGTGATGCTGCCCGTGGTTTGATGGTGTTTTCAGCAGCAAAGTCAGCCTGCCTTAGTTGCCACAAAATTGGCAAACATGGAGGCACTGTCGGCCCCGAGCTAACGGAAATTGGGAAACAGCGTAAACCTCATGAGATCATCGAATCAGTATTGTGGCCAAAACGGCACACCAAGCCTGAATACATGGCACAAGTTGTGCTGACTGTTGATGGTCGGATGCATACGGGATATGTCATCAAACAGAACAAACAAGAGCTTGTACTCCGCGATCCAACCAAGGGGCTCAATCACAAAATTGTGATACCCATAGATAACATCGAATTCCAGCGCGAAACTGGCTCACTCATGCCTGAAAACCTGATCGCGGCGATGTCGGGGCAGCAATTACATGATTTATTACAGCTACTGGTCAATCTCGGACACCCGAATGGAATTCCCATTACACAAATTGATTCAGTGTTGCATCATGCTCACGCGCATCTGCATGGAGCGGCGTCATTCTCATTTGATCGCAAGCCACTTCAACCGGAATACTGGCCAAATTGGAAGCACCATGTCAATCGTAATCGTATTTATGATTTTTACGCAAAAGAGGCTGATCATTTCATCAAAGAAGCGACAGCAGGCAAACCTGTCCCTGGTTTACTAATGGATCATCCAGGACTTGATGGTGGGGCGCTCGGGCATTGGGGTAATCAAAACGAAATGACATGGGCCAGTGATGCCTGGTCGAAAGTCAAACTCGGTTCGGTGCAAGCAGGCATCTTTAGAGGTGCTGGTATCACAGTACCGCGTGGAGTTTGTGTGCAACTCGGTAAGCATGGTGAGATGGCCTGCAGCTTCAATCCGGAAACGCTGTCTTATGATCTCATTTGGAAAGATGGTTTCTTAAAATTTTCGTCGGTACGCCATGGATTTCTGCATGGAATAACCATGGATGGGACCGTTGTTCCCGATTCAAGTCGAGGTTTGGGACCGAATGGTAAAAAAATTGATGAGCCATTCCACTACGAAGGTTTTTACCGCATTGGAAATCGTGTCGCATTTTCATATCGCATCGGGAAGACGCGTTTTCTGGATTCACCCTGGATTGAGAATGACAAATTTGTGAGGCAAGTTGCGCCGTTCGCAGAGCATCCATTGGCCAGTCAGCTTGAGAACAATTCATTACAGTGGCCTCAAACCTTCAAAACAGCTATCAAGCATGGCAGTATGTCTCCTTACGCAGTTGATACCATCGAGCTTCCCACAAAGAATCCTTGGAATGTCCCACTCTTCGGTGGTGGACTCGGTTTTCTGCCGGATGGGTCGGCTTTAGTTTGTACGATGCATGGCGATGTTTGGCGTGTTACTGGTTTTAGCTATCCATCAAAAACTGCAACTTGGAAGCGTTTTGCTTCCGGACTGCACCATTGCCAAGGAATGATCGTTGACGATGATGGTATATTTGTCTTATGTCGCGACCAAATCACGCTGCTGAAAGACCTGAATCATGATGGGGAAGCAGATTATTATCATTGTTTTAGTAATGCTTTCAAAACATCGGACAAAGGGCATGACTTTATTTGTGGGTTGGAACGAGATGCTACTGGGTATTTTTATACATCGTCTGGCAACCAGGGCATTGTTCGTATTTCACCAGATGGGCAACAGGCCGATATCATGGCTACCGGTTTTCGGAACCCGGATGGCATTGGCCTGACTGCAGATGGAATGATTACGGTTCCTTGTTCGGAAGGCAGTTGGACCCCTGCTTCAATGATTTGTGCCTTTCGGCCCGATCAGCATCAGGGGGAAGGAATTTCGAAGACTCCCTACTTTGGCTATGGAGGTCCTCAAAATGACCAACCACCGGCACTTCCACTTGTTTATTTGCCACGCGGTTTAGACAACTCATCGGGAGGCCAACAAACTGTTCTCAGTGATCGTTGGGGGCCTTTGCGAGATCAATTGTTGCATTTCTCTTTTGGTACGGGTTCACATTTCCTAGTCTTGCGTGATGAGATTGATGGGCAAGTCCAAGGTGCGGTAGTGCCGTTGCCAGGCGAATTTCTTTCAGGCGTTCACCGAGGACGTTTCAACGACGAAGATGGTCAACTCTATGTAACAGGAATGCAGGGCTGGGGTAGCTACACACCTGAGTCAGGATGTCTTCAACGCGTTCGTTACACTGGTGATTCTGTGCAATTACCTGTAGGCTTTAAAGTTTTTAAAAACGGTGTTTTGTTGAAATTCTCTGCCCCATTGGATTCAGAAGTCGCAGGACAGTCTATCAACCATTTGGCGCAATGTTGGAACTATCGTTACAGCGGTGCATATGGCTCACCAGAATTTTCGACTCGGCATGCAGGCATGCGCGGTCACGATCATGTTGCAATCAAGTCTGCGCACGTTGTGGAGGATGGCCAGTCGCTATTTCTGGAGATGCCTGACCTACAACCGGTCAATCAATTACACCTTCGAGTGCAGACGAATCAGAAACAGTCTCATGAGTTATTTGTGACGGTGCATAAACTTTCGAAGTATGCTTTTAGCGATGCTCCCAACTTAGATCAGTTGCCAGATAAACAGATCAACCCACATCCCATTCTTGCTGATTTGGCTTTGGCAAAGCACAGGGTTCCCAACCCCTATACAAAACCGTTAAAGAAAGCCAGAAAGGTTACCATTGAGACGGGGAGCAATTTGTCTTTCGCAACACGCTTGTTTAAGGTGAAACCAGGAGAACTGATCGAGTTTACGCTTTCGAATCCCGATGTCGTTCCGCACAATTGGGCATTAGTGAAGCCGGGCACGTTACAACGAGTTGGCGAACTTTCTAATCATTTGGTCTCTGATCCCAATGCCGTGGCGCGACATTACATTCCAGAATCGAGTGATGTTTTGTTCTACACAGATGTGGTTTTGCCGAAAGATCGCTTTACGATTTATTTCAAAGCTCCTGAGCAACCTGGCCGATACCCATTCCTCTGCACTTTTCCAGGCCACTGGCTGGTTATGAACGGTGAAATGGTTGTAAGTGACTAGAAACTGTTCAGTGACATGGAAAAGAACCCTGTTGATTCAAACATAGATTAGACACATTTGAGCGTCGCATGTTATACTAATAGCAGTTGCAGGCTTTGAACGGTCTAATACTTATCTCAGATAACAATACTATTAGAATCAATGGTTGTGAGTGAATTGTATGAAGCATAACACAACAAGAAAACAGGTTGGTCGGCCTGCAGATGCTTCGCCGCGTCGCGAGTTTTTGAAAATCGGGTTGGGCGGGTTTGGCAGCCTTTCCTTGCCAAGTTTGTACAAATTACAGGCGGCTACCACAAAAACACAAGCAACCCAAAAGAAGTCCAAAGAACGAACGGCAGTGATTCTCGTTTGGTTACGTGGTGGTGCGAGCCACTTGGAGACTTATGATCCCAAGCCGGATGCTGCTTCAGATTACCGTGGACCATACTCCCCTATCGCGACAAAAACGGAAGGACTCTTCCTGAGTGAACTTTTGCCGCGACATGCATCAATCTCTGATAAGTTCACAATTTTACGATCGATGACGCATACAGGTGGAGGGCATCCAGCCGGGTCGTTGCAGGTGCTGGGAGGCGACCCCGATCGAATTGATAAACGCAAACCGAAGTTACCTGATTTCATGTCGGTGGCCAATTATCTTCGACGTGATTCTGGAAATGTGCTTCCCAATTATATTGGTGTGAATGCGGTAACTCGATATGACAGCTTTCAGATTGCTGGCCCTACTTACCTGGGAGCAGAATCGGGACCTTTCAAAATTCAAGGTGATCCGAGCAAACCGGATTTCAAAGTACCCAATATTGGCTTAAACGATCCGCAGCAGACACAGCGGCTTGCGAAGCGGATTTCATTGCGACAGCAATTTGATCAGTATCGTCGTGACCTGGATCTCGATGGTGCGATGGACGCAATGGATCAGTTTGAATCACAGGCAGCCAATCTTTTGACAAGTAAACAGGCAGCCGAGGCCTTTGATATTACCCGCGAGCCTCAAAGTATTCGTGAGCGGTATGGAATGCACCAATGGGGACAACAATGTCTGATGGCGCGTCGATTGGTCGAAGCTGGAGTGGAAATTATTACGACTGAGTTGTCAGGTCCATTATGTGGTCGCGTATCAAACTGGGACGATCACGCGGTCAATCATCATGTATTTGAGGCGATTAAGTATCGTGCTACTTTTTTTGATCAGGCTGTGACAGCGTTAATCGAAGATGTCTATAGTCGAGGTTTAGACAAGCGTGTATTGGTAATTGTGGCAGGTGAGTTCGGTCGTACGCCCCGAATTTCTTATTCAAAAAGTACCGGTGGTGGTATTGGAAGTGGCAGCCAGGGAACCATGCAGCCAGGTCGCGATCATTGGCCGAATGCAAATTCCATGCTGTTTGCCGGAGGCAATATCCAAACCGGGCAAATCATCGGCGCTACCGATCGTAAAGGTGAAGGTCCGGTCGAACGAGCTGTGGGGCCACATGATTTTTTAGCGACGATTTACTCTCATCTGGGAATTGATTATTCCAACACATTTCTACCAGACTTTTCCGGTCGTCCTACTCCCATCGTGATGCATGGCAAACCAATTCCTGAGCTCGCAGGTCGTGCGTAAAATAATCAGCGGTATTATGAAAAAGGCCGAGGGAATACCTCGGCCTTAGAAGTCGTTGCTATCTTAAGGGATGCTTAGAATTCGCCGAGAACGTTCCCATCAGCAATCGTGCCCAAATATCTAAAGGTTTCGTAGTTCATGTTTTCGCTGAGAAAACGAACTCTTCCGTCGCCTAATAGGAAATGGGCCCCTCCCACATGTTTGCTGGAGAAGTTTGCGATATGGTTTGTGGTATTAGGCGGATGATGCATGGTCATTGTCCCTCCCTGCCCCACGTGTCCGAGGATTAAAGATGCCTGCCCTTCCATCATTGAAGCCATGGCCATGCCAGCCGGTCGAACAACTCCCGGAATGGCCGCATACCAGGTGGAGTCAGCCTGAACTGCAGAACCGGACCCGACGAACTGATGCTGATACGATCGCTCGCCGACCACAATGGTAGTGGATGCCCCGTCGGTGAGGTCACGGACTTTGACATTACTATTGCGGTACATGATCCCCTTTTCAGCTGGGTTTCCGGGGGTCATTGTTAGGTTTCCATAGCCAAAAATACCCACAAAGTTTGCCGATGAAAGTCGATAATTATTTGATCCGTCTGAAACTAAGAAAATACCTTGATTGGGGTCACTGGCACAACGACATATAGGGAGGGCTTCGTCCGCAAGATCAATATTAGGGCTCACAGTGCAGTCTAGATTCAGATCAAGTTGATTATAGAGTGGAGCCTGATCGATAAATGGCAAGATCATGACTCCCCATGCAAAGCCAGAACCGGTTTCTGCAGAGCTGAGGTCTGTATTCACAACTCCACGTGCGATGTATCCGGGTGGATAGGATCGGTGAGCGTTATGATAATTGTGTAGCGCCAGACCAATCTGTTTCAGACTGTTTTTACAAGTCGAACGACGGGCAGCTTCTCTGGCTTGTTGGACTGCGGGAAGTAGTAAGGCAATCAAGATTGCGATGATTGCAATGACTACCAAGAGTTCAATGAGGGTAAATCCGCGCTTTGAGCGGGCTGATATCTGTGTTGATAATGTCATGGGAGTATCCCTTTTGATCGTTTGCCAAGATCGCAGATGGATCCGACATTAACGATTCCGTTAGGTGGGTAAAGAAGTAGCGGTTTTCCAGGTAATCAATGGGGCTTGAAACCAGAATAAACCGAAAACACGAAGATGCTTATAGCATTTTCTGTTGGGGAGGTGGGGTTTCTGGAGCGAAGGAGAGCATGATTGGTAAATCGTTGTTGATTTTCAACGGAATCATTAGCTCGTTAGCGGTGGTCAAAGCCAAGCGAGGGTTCAGATCCCAAGGATTGACAATATAGAGTCCGTCCTTAGCAGAATTACTGCAGCCACAAATAGAAGAAGCCTGGCTGCTTTGGGATCCTGTCTCTGAATTAGAAGGCCGCTTTTCCTGATTTGAACAACAGCTTGGAGTCGTTGGTTGTTTTTTAATTGAACAGCAAGGTTTTGATTTGGTTGATCGTTCTGCAAGTTTACTGTTAAAGCAGCAGCATTGAGAAGTTGTTTGTAACTGGTTTGCACAATGGCAACTTTTTCCCTGGTTCAGGCTAGGAAGAACACCAGTATTAGAAATCAGGAAGAGAAGGCATAGCAACACAACACTGGCAGAGCGCAGAAGCTTTCCGCTAAGATTTATTTTTTGTGATCCAATTTCTGTATATACTCGATGGAAAGTCACTTCAAACACTCATTGCCACACAGGCTTTGCTTTGATCTTGTTATCATATCTGATCACGTCCCTGCGTCTATTATTGTCCCTAAGCAGAGAGGTGATGAAAAGAGAGTACAGACGTTTTTTGCTTGAGTGCGTCAAAATTTTCAGGGAGCTAGATAGCGTGCCAAAATACTACCGAGTATTTGTTCTCCTTTGGCATTCGCATGGACGGGATCACGCTGAAACCAGTCAACTTCTTTACCAGAGTTCCGGATATATTCGCCCCAATCTGCTCGTATATCAAGAAAACCACAGTTTTGCTGCTGTGCGAGTTGCTGCAGTTGATAACGATAGGGTGTCTGCGTTTGATCAATCGCATATTGCCATTGCTGATCATTTTTGGGGTTAACTCTACCAAAGGCGCCCGTCATTAATAAGATCTCTGCATCTGATTGCTTTCTGATTTGTTTAACAACACTCAGGATCGCATCAATATCATTTCGATGGCTAATTCCACCAATGATGACAAGATCAGGATTTTGGTCGGTCACATAAAATTGAACGCGTTGATTGCCTTGATACCACCAGCATCCGGTGGAACCACGAACCGCAGTAATTTTAGTAATCTCGCACGAAGGATATTTTTCCTGAATTAGCAGATGCCACTGGGAGCGAGAAGTATCGTTGACAATACTATCTCCCAACATCACGACACGGAGTTTTCCGCCCGTTACAATCGTATTACGGGTTTGTTTGAGTTGTGTAAGGCGACTTGGTTTCGGTGAATATTTGATCGGAGGAACCGACTGATGGATTTCCTTAATCTGTTTCAGGGTGCGTGAGGTATTTTCATTAATACTGCCCCCTTCATAGACCGTGTTCTTCAGAATAAAAGAAACAACACGATTTGGGTTGGGATGTTGGAAGTGATGCCCGTTTGATTTTTTAGTTCCTGCTTTGACTGAAAGCACTTTAAAGTTGTGTTTACGATCACTCTCTGGGATTCGACTAAACATTAAGTAAGTATTTTCATCCGGAGGCACAACTTGATCGTTCTCTGAAACGATATGTAGAACAGGGATGCGGGCTTTGACAATGGTCTGAATACGATCGATAGGATTATTTTTATACGCCAAGGCTTCAGCTTCAGTCAGACCATAGGCTTTAAGACAAGCTTCCCAGCTCGCTTTTGAGCCAGCACTTTTTCCTTTACCACCAGGCCAACTCTTGAAATCACACACAGGCGTATCAGCATAGATACAACTGACCTTCTCTGGGTTTGCCATCGCCCAATTATAAATAAACAGACCTCCACGACTCACGCCTTCC
>JAJDEK010000566.1 GCA_029259875.1 Planctomycetaceae bacterium | reverse complement strand
TATGGTGATGAGTATGAATGGCTCAACCATTCTATGGCCCCACGTCCCAAATCGAAAGAACTTTTCCGCACTACTGTCGGCGGTCCTGAATGCAAACAACCCTATTCTTGCTCCGTTCTCAATATCTCAGCCATGAGTTTTGGAGCGCTCAGCCCGAATGCACTCTTAGCTCTGAACGCGGGAGCAAAAAAAGGCGGATTCTACCACTGCACGGGTGAAGGTGGAGTGAGTCCGTATCATCTGAAGAACGGTGGCGATCTGGTTTGGCAAATTGGTACTGGTTATTTTGGTTGTCGAAATAATGATGGAACATTTAACCCAGACTTGTTTCGCGAACAGGCCAGCCACGATGCTGTGAAAATGATCGAAATTAAACTCTCACAAGGTGCAAAACCTGGACACGGCGGCGTGTTACCAGCAGCAAAGATCACCGCGGAAATCGCTTCCACAAGAAAAATCTTAATGGGTCAAGATTGCGTTTCCCCTCCCGGCCATAATACGTTCAGTACCCCCATCGGATTGTGCGAATATATCGCACAACTTCGTGACTTATCGGGAGGTAAACCAGTTGGTTTCAAACTGTGTATTGGACACCCTGGTGAATTCCTCAGCGTTTGTAAAGCAATGCTCCAGACCGGAATTTTGCCTGACTTCATTACCGTCGATGGTGGTGAAGGCGGTACGGGTGCAGCTCCTTTAGAGTTCTCTGACAATATGGGCATGCCTTTACGCGGTGGTTTGATGTTTGTGCATAATGCGCTCGTTGGCTGCAATTTGAGAGATAAAATCAAAGTCGCCGCTTCCGGAAAAGTCAGCTCGGCATTTACACTTGCTCGCACTTTGGCTATCGGCGCTGATTGGTGTAATGCCGCTCGAGGCTTCATGATGGCTGTGGGCTGTATTCAAGCTCAGAAATGTCATACGAATACGTGTCCGGTCGGCGTCGCCACTCAAGACCCGGGACGCCAGAAGGCATTGAATGTCGAAGACAAGAGCACACGCACTTTCAACTTTCATAAGAATACGATGGAAGCATTCGCCGATGTCATCGCGGCCGCTGGTCTCGATCATCCCAATGAACTGCGCCCCTGGCATGTCTATCTAAGAACCGGGCGCACCAAAATGGCGTCTTATCATGAAGCCTTTGATTATCTGAAACCTGGTGAACTCCTAGAAGATTGCCCCTATCCGGTATACAAAAAAGTCTGGGATCTGGCATCAGTTGATTCGTTTCAAATACACCACAATTAAGCTGAATGCTTTACGTGTAAACCAAAGCCTCGGCTTCGCGCCACCCGTTCGCATCAATGTCGCTACATCTTACGTCGTCACACGGGCTTCTTTGTTAATAGGCTCATATTCTAGCTCCAGACCACCAAAAGTAATCTCTATCGTGCAAACGGGTACATCGTGAAGTCGGTAGATTTTGGTCACCTTTCTGTAGCGAGACATCGTCTTGTATGTTACTGGTCATAGTAGAATCAGAACCTTCATCCAGTCACTGCCTGCTGAAATCAGTGTACTTTCATTTATGACAAAACGATAAGTTTGCTAACTTGAAACTTGGGTACTTCACAAACTACCTACGTACTGATGACCACAAAATTTAACTTACGTTTACGATAATCATAGCATCAGTTTCGCAAAAAAGATGATTCACTTAAATTACACCATCATTTTTTAAATGCACTTTATTATTAATTAAGTCTTAATATTTTACTTTCTGATGCAGGCACACTATATGAATTTGGAAAATCAACTTGAAGAACTCAAAGTACTTTTGGTCAAAGAGAATACGGACCGTGCAAAAAGAGTCATTACTCAGTTGAATGAAATCAGCGACGCTAAAAAAAATAGAGTCACACACGTCACATCGACAGACGAAGCATTTGCTTGTCTTGAAGTAGATAACTACTCGCTGCTGTTTCTTGACTTGAGTTTACCAGACAATTCAGCTCTCGATTTAATTACTCTAATTCAAAAAACGGCTCCTTCCATTCCAATCATTGTACTATCGACATGGGAGAATGAAGCTCTTTGTAACACAGCAATTCAAAAAGGGGCACAAGATTATTTAATCAAAGGAGAGATCTCCAAGCCTCTACTTTCTCGCGCCATTCATCACTCAATCGAACGTAAGAAACAATTATTATCGCTATCACTTCAAATCGATAATTTACAGGCATTTGCCAAAGCGGCATCACACGACTTGAAAGCCCCTTTAGGAAATATCAAGATGATCAGCGAAATTGTGATTGAAGAGGCGGGAGACCATATGGAATCATCCGTGCGGGAAATGCTCCACAGTCTGCCTGTCATCGCCGGTCGTCTGAAAAAACTGATTGATGACCTGCTACAATTTTCTATGTTGGGTCAAGAAGGCTTAGAACCAGATCATATTTCTCTGAACACTGCGATCCAAGCAGCATGTGAACTTCTGGAAATGCAGATCCAAAATCAAAAGGCAACCATTAACATTGGACACCTCGATGAAGTTTATGCTGACCCGGATTTGATGATGACAGTCTTCCAGAACTTGGTAGGAAACGCCTGCAAATATGTCAAAGACGTCGCACCAATCATTAGTATTAGCACAAAAAACGAAGACCAGTTCGTTACTGTCATGATTCAAGATAATGGCATCGGGATTCCCGAAAAAGAACAGCAACGCATTTTTAATCCTTTGATACGCGCAGTCAATACCTGTGACTATGAAGGAACAGGACTGGGGCTTGCGATGGTCAAGAAAATCATTGAAGCCCATTATGGAAAGATCTGGGTAGAATCTTCTCCCGGAAATGGTTCTACTTTTTTCTTCACACTGCCCAAGTTGAATCCTCAAACAATTCACGATAGCAAAGACCAACAAAACTTCAACCAAATTTCACTCCTTGATTAAATTGCAAACGGGGTTTAATCCAGAATATCCCCTAACTCCTGCCTTAAACGATGCAGCACTCGCGATTTGGCAACACGAACTGTACCAGGGCGCATTGATAAATCTTCGCCCACTTCCTTGGGAGTCTTCCCCTCAACAACAACTTGCCAAAACGCTTTCCAAGTTTGTTCGGTGAAATCCTGGCGGATCAGCTCAAGCGAACGAAGAAATAAATCGTTGTGGGCGTTATTATCATCATCGCTTTGATCTTCGTCTGATTCGGCGTCGGGAAATTGTGAAAGTCTTTTATTGGCTTCCGTACCGCCGATCGCCCCTGGTTGGCGACCAGTTTTGCGAAAATGATCATAGACTTTGTTGCGGGTAATGGTCCGCATCCAGCCGCGAAATGTATCGCCCGGCCGGTCCTTGTGAAACTGATTGATGTTCTTGGCAAGCGACTGAAATACGTCCTGGAAAATATCGACAATATCCTGCTCCGGCACATTGAGTTGACGACACCAATGAAACACCAAAGGCGCATATAATTCGACCAGACGATCCCAAGCTTTGGAATCATTTTCCTTCAGCCTGCACAGCAAACTTCGAGACGTTGAGACAGAACCGGCTCGCACACTAACTTTTTGTGAGTCGTCGGTTCGAGTCATAACATCTTCTATTTTATACGGAATTTTGAGGAGATTAAGATTTACACTTTAAACGAACGGCTGCGTCGGGATTTAGCCCTCACCACACAGACGCCGATCACTAACAGGACAATAGCGGTACAGGTCATCAACACAAATGCCCCGCGAAGGCCGGCTCGCGTAGTTTCTATATCGCGGTCCAAACGACGTCCAATTTTGAAAACGCCGCCAACTTCACCGACCTGCCAGTCCTTCTTAGGACTTTTGCCTTTCGCGTCGTTGTGGCAGTTAAGGCAACTTTTTTCCATCAGGCGCGGCTTAGCAAACAACAACCAGCGATGCCCGTCTATCTCACGGAATTCAAAGTACTCTTTGAATTGCTGGGCAGAACCATTCCTGTTCTTCTCCAGCCAATCCAATGCTTTGCGTTCGAACTCATCTTGAGGGCCACCACCTTTTCTGTTCGGCCATGGGTAACGGCTATAGATACGAGCACTCAAATTTTCATCTGTGCGGCTGATGCGATCTCCCATGTCGATGGCAAAAGTCGCCGGCAGCGGAAGCGTACCATCTTGGGGTGTGTAATGCGGTGAAATCCGCACATCAACTTTGTTTCGGCCTAACCCATCTATCAATTCACTATAAAATCGCCAAGTCTCGTCCAACATGGTCGCTTCCATCCGTGCACCTTCGAGAGCAGTTTGCCGCACGAAATACTCGGACAAGCTTGACAGATAAATAATCCCAACCCCAGATCCTAAAGCGACTGCCAGAAACAGGCTAACAGCGAAAGGATACCGACGGCACCAGCGCCATAATCGTTCGCCGTATCCTTCCGGACGCGCGCGAATTGGTTCTTTAGTAAGGAAACGATGCAAGTCCTCGGCGAACTCACGAGAAGTTTGGTACCTCCGCGCAGGAGCTTTCGCCATTGCTTTCAGACAGATTGTTTCCAAATCATGGGGAATTCGATCATTCAGTTGTCTTGGAGAACGTGGCTCGTCTTCAAGCACCTGTAGCAGGAGCATCCGCCGATTCCCCTGGAAAGGCCGTTCACCAGTCAGCAGTTCGTAAAGGATAACTCCGAGACTGTAAATGTCACTGTGAACGTGCACCTGATGTGATTCACCCCGCGCTTGTTCGGGAGACATGTAAGCAGGTGTCCCCATCACGCGCCCTTCCGAAGTCATTGTATCGACTGTGTCACCAGTGTCGCGCTTAGCTAGTCCAAAGTCCGCGATGTGAGGATGGCCTTCAGTATCAAGCAGAATGTTCGAGGGTTTCATGTCCCGGTGAATCACACCATGTTCGTGCGCATATGCCAGCGCATCGGCGATCTCCGCGACCAGTTCAGCGGCTTGATCGTGATTCATGTCGTCAACCTGTAACCGACTTTCCAGGGTTTCACCTTCGATGTACTCGGTAACGAGATAACAAACGTCTTCCTCGGTGTGGCCAGTGTCGTAGATTGCGACAATCGCCGGATGCTTAAGCTGGGCTGCACTGCGTGCTTCGCGGAAGAACCGTTCGACTTCTTCGTCGTCGGCAAAAGTTCCAGCGCGTTGTACTTTTAAAGCAACGATTCGATCCAACTCGACATCTCTGGCTCGGAAGACATATCCGAACGAACCAACGCCTAACTCGGCTTCCAATTCGAATCGTCCCAACCGGTAAGGACCCTCAGACAGTTTGCGAGCCAGTCGATGTCCCGAATCAAGCGAAACGTCAGAGCACTCGCCATCGCCATGGTTATATCGAAGGCTCCGAGCCACTTCAACCAGTTTCTGTGGAACATTAAGGGTTTGATCAGCGGCTTGTTCCGGGTTCAGAAACTTTAACTCAGTGATGAGACCATCGGCATATTCATCCAATTCCTGAAGTGAAGAATCACAATGTTGGCAGTCTGTGATGTGAGTCGCAATCTTTTCCAACTTTACTTCGGGGAGATCACCGACGGCAAAGGCCTTCAATTCATCGGCTTTCGGACATATCGATGACGCCATAAGTTGACTCCTTAAGTCCTATGATACAGAACTCGTGCGTAGTACTCCAATTGATAATAACGTACAACCGTTACATTTGCCGATTCAATTGTCGTAAGCGTTATCTAAAAAAAGACTTAATGCAATGCAGGGCATAAAGAGGGTACTGCTCTGCACTATG
>JAJDEK010000565.1 GCA_029259875.1 Planctomycetaceae bacterium | reverse complement strand
AAAGCTTCCGATTCAGATCGTTTATTTCTCTGTTGAGTTAAAAATTTCATTCGCACCAATGTGAACTTGATCAACGATGCCAACAATGGCGGCGTCGATGGGTAATGTTTTGGTCTCCGGCGTGAATCGGGCTGATGAGCCTTGCACACATAAAACCACTTCACCCTGCCCTGCCCCGACTGTATCCACGACAACAAATGAGCGTCCCGTGGGAGTCAGATCACTTTGGTCTTTTTCGTTGACGCGCAACGGTTCGACAATGAACAACGTCTGGCCTACCATTGTCTCGACTTTCTGCGACGAAACGATGCTACCGGTAATTCGTCCTATAAACATCGAACCAACTCCTCAAAAATCCTAAAAAGGATGGCAGTCATTTCCGGCGTTAGGAACGCCCTTCGATGACTTCCACTGTTTGTCGTCCGACGACAATTTCTTCATTCGTCGGTACCACCCAGATTTGTACGTTACTGTCGTCCGCCTGAATGGCCGATTCATCTGAGACTGACTTGTTCTTTTCAGTATCCAGACGAATCCCCGCCCATTCCAAATTGGCACAGACTTTTTCTCGCAAACTCACACTGTTCTCACCGATTCCACCCGTGAAAACGATCGCATCAGCGCCACCAAGTACTGTCAGGTAAGCTCCCAGGTAATGTCGGATTGCAGAGTGAAACACACTGAGTGCTAACTCTGCTCTAGCGTGACCGTTGGCTGCCGCTTCTTCCAGATCGCGACAGTCGCCACTTAATCCACTCATTCCTAACAAGCCTCCTTTGCTCGACAGGTCTTCCAAAAGTTCCGCCAGGGATTTCCCGGTGGCCTTAATCAGAACTGGCAAAGCAAACGGATCAAAATCACCCACACGATTATTGTGAGGCAATCCTGTTTGTGGACTCATTCCCAGACTGTTGGCTTGTGAGACACCACCTCGCATGGCACACAACGAACTACTTCCCCCCAAGTGACAGGAGATCACCCGCAGGTCATCTCTGCCAGTCAACTCGGCCATACGAGTGCCGATATAACGGTGACTGGCACCATGAAAGCCCCAACGTTGAACTTCGTATTCTTCCTGCCATTGATGTGGAATGGCATAGGTACGATTTTCTGCAGGGATGGTTTCATGGAACGCCGTTTCCAACGCAGCAACTAACGGGATCTCAGGAAACGCCTGACGTAGTTGTCGCATCGCTCGGGCATACGGAGGATTGTGAGCAGGTGCAATATCTGCTAACGCCTCCATCTTGGTCAGTAATTCTTCGTCTACCAGACGCACGCCACTTAAGTTTCCGGCAAAGACTGCTTTGAAACCAATTCCTGCGACTTCGTCGGCTGAACCGAGGCAACCCCATTCGGAGTTGGTCAATTGAGACAGACATAAGTTGACGGCGGCCGCATGGTCGGGCACATGGTCTGTGCTTTCTTCCCGATGCGAACCAATTTCCACAAAGCAATTGCTCTGTTCTTCGCCGATACGATCAATGCCCCCACGTGCAAGCTGCACTTCAGCGGGCATATCGAACAAGCGATATTTGAAACTGGTTGAACCTAAATTGGCAACTAGAACTTTCATTGCTGGAATCCATTCTGTGACAAAAGACTGGTGTTTCGACTTCCTAATTCCCGGTCAGAACAACATTTGAACCGCGGGATGAACCAACAGTACGAGTGATTAAATAAAGTGTGACAACAGGCTTTCGGCGGGACGTGCAATCACATGTGCGCCAACTAGTTCTCCAATTTGAGAAGCAGAAGCAGCACCAGCGTCAACGGCAGCGCGAACTGATCCGATATCCCCTTTGATGACTGTTGTAATATAAGCACCACCAATTTGAATCTGGTCGACCAGAGTCACGTTGGCTGCTTTGAGCATGGCGTCGGATGCTTCGATTTGAGCAACCAAACCTTTAGTTTCAATAAGACCAATAGCTTCAGAACTCATTTTATTCTCGATCTGTTTAATTGTGATAGATTGGGCTGAACGGCCTGTTTTCTCATACCAGTTGAACGTTAACTGGTTATGATCATCGTCAATGCGATCAGATTCAGGAATTTCAGCCGTCAATGTTGGTAACCTGTTAGATTATTTCTTGGCAGCAGTTTTTGATGGCAGAACGTTGGCTAATTCTTCGTGTGGACGAGGAATGACTTGAACGCTAACGACTTCGCCTACTTTGCTGGCAGCAGCAGCACCGGCATCGACGGCAGCTTTGACAGCAGCGACATCACCGACAACAAATGCGGTTACCAGTCCACTACCCACTTTTTCCCAGCCAATCATTTGTACGTTGGCAGATTTCAACATTGCATCGGCGGCTTCAATCAGGCTGATAAGCCCTTTTGTTTCCACCATTCCCAGGGCTTCCATTGCTTTCGCCATGAGTTAGTTCTCCTTTTAGAGATAGTTAAGAAAAAAACAGTTCGTCATTTAAATCAGAACCGAAAGCGGTTCTTCAACAATATTAAAGAGATTCCTCCGACTTGATTATCAGAGGAATTTACTTCTCAATTCAAAGTTAGCTGTGTTTGCATTTACAGCCTTCAGGAACAAACAGTTTGACTGAAGTGGCGTGATCCAGATCAACGGCGTTTCCCTCATCAGTATCAATGTGAACTTCCAGTTTGACTTCTGGGTTTTCACGCACAACGACGTCTTCCAGGACCGTCGTGCAACCATGTGATTCAATTCTCAGATGTAGTTTGTCACCGTTGGCACATCCATGGTGGGCACAATCTGCGGGTGACATGTGTACGTGACGGGCAGCACGGATGACGCCTTTATCAAGTTCGACCACGCCTTTGGGGCCCATCAAGACACAACCGGGAGTGTTTTCCAAGTCGCCACTGATACGAATGGGGATTTCCAGACCCAGAGAGATCGTATCGGTAAATGCGAGTTCTACCTGAGTGTCACCGCGGCAAGGACCTAAGACACGTACGTTGGGAATCATGCGACGACGTGGTCCGACGATGGCTACTGTTTGAGTGGCAGCGAAGTAACCATCTTGATACAGGTCTTTTTGTACTTCTAACTGAGAACCTTTACCAAACAGAATTTCGAGATGCTCTTGCGAAAGATGAATGTGCCGGGCAGAGATATTCACAACGAGTGGGTTTGGTGCAGAAGAAGGAGCAGCCGCTGATAGCGCACCTCCGACTTCTTGTGTTAAAGCTTGTCGAACCAGTTGTTCTATCTGTGTGCGTGATATTGAATTTGTAAGCTGTGTCATAATAACAGATCTCAATTTCTTGAATTGAATAAGTTGTATGTTCTTGAATGGGATGTTTTATGTTTCAACTACGGTTAGTTCGATTCCCGCGTCTTGAATGACAGACTTCCACTTCTCTGAAATTCCATCGTCAACCACAATGTGGTCTACCTTGTTTAGCGGACATAAATGGGCCAGTGCTGAGTGGCCAAATTTGGTACTGTCTGTCACAACAATGACTTCTTCTGCTGCTGCAAACATTTGTTGTTCGGTTTCCACTAACAGCATGTTGCTGTTGTAAAGTCCATCCTCAGTAATTCCGCCTACACTGATTATTAAACGTCGAACATGGACACTCTTGAGTGACTCTACTGCTGTTTTTCCTAATGCGACTCCTGTTTTGGGGAACAGGAATCCGCCGATTAACATCAAGTCGATATTGGACTGATTGACCAACAGGTTGGCAATCGGCAGTGAATTCGTAACGACTTGTAGTTGTTTCCCCGCTAATAGGCGGGCCACCTCCAAAGTGGTTGTGCCTCCATCCATCAGCACTGCTTCTCCGGGAGAGATCATGTCGGCCACAGTTTGTGCAATTAGCCTTTTTTGTCCAGACGACATAAAGGACCGATCTTCAAAAGTGGCTAATGACTCCCCACTATAAGCGGCCCCACCTCGGGTCCGCCGAATCTGACCGATTCCGTCAAGATACTCCAAATCCCTTCGAACGGTAGATTCAGAAGCACCCACAGAGTCCATCAAATCCACAAGAGACACAAATCCCTTGTTTTCAACAATTTTTAGGATGCTTTCCCGTCTTTCGTCAAGCAACATTGACATGCAAACTCCTCCTGAGACGATATGATTCCCTAAAGAATATGCCTTCCAAAGTGCTTCATTTCAATCACTAATTGCAAAATAACACCA
>JAJDEK010000564.1 GCA_029259875.1 Planctomycetaceae bacterium | reverse complement strand
ATTCATAAACAGTTTGGCTGGTCCGTGATTGAAAACATCAGTCTTCATACTCTTTAAGATCGTGATGTCATCGACGACCGTGGAAAGGTGAGGTAGTGCATCTGAAATCTGTGCTCCACATTCGCCGTATTTTTTAAATTTGCGACGGGTGCCTAATAACTTGGCATCTTTTTTTAGAAACGCAAACTGCTTGCCTTCGACATAAGACTCTGGAATGACACTGCCTTCCAACTCTTGCAGTTTTGGCTTAAAATCGAACATCTCTAATTGGCTCGGACCACCTGCCATAAAGAGATAAATGACATTCTTGGCTTTGGGTCGGTGATGCGTTTTTTCCAGCGCAGGAGAACTGGCCAGTGCTCCTTGCTCAGACTGCATTAAAGTCGCTAACCCAATGGCACCAGCACCGACGGCACAATTTTCAAAAAAGTGACGACGTGTTTGATCGTGTAATGCCCAGTTATTGAAACTCATCCGATTCTCCTTGAATGCTGTGCAATTATTCACAACCAGCATCCACCCTGAGGAATTGATTATTCGCGAGTGATAAACTCATCCAAATTCATTAAGACGCGTGCCACTGCTGTCCAACTCGCAACTTCCGCGACAGCGACCTTTTCCGGAAACTTCTTGGAAGCGACTTCTGCGGCTTCCTGTGGTGATTTCTCAAAATACGTTCTCTGTTCTGACAGATATCGAACTAGAACTTCCAATTCGTGATCGGTGGGGGCTCTCGACAAACAGATTTGGAATGCCTGACGAAGTCGGCCCTCATCATAGTCAGGACCTTCCTCTAGAATACGCACAGCGAATCCTTGAATGAGTTCAAATAACGATTGATCATTGGCTAACGTGAGTGCCTGCAAAGGTGTATTTGAACGCACGCGACGCGTACATGTTGTATTGCTGTTAGGTGCATCAAATGTCGGTAGCATGGGATAGGGACTTGATCGCCAAAAATAAGTATACATGCCACGACGATATCGGTTCTCCCCTTTCTCTTCAGGCCAGCTCTTTTTGTTCTGGGTTAAGACATAGATTCCCTCTGGTTGCGGTGGATAAACACTGGGGCCTCCAATGTTCCTCGTTAATAAACCACTACTGGCCAGGAAGAGATCTCGAATTGATTCCGCTTCAAGCCGATAGCGGTTCTGCCTGGAAAGCAATAGATTACGAGGATCCGGCTCTTGGTTTTTTTTACTGAAGTCTGACGCCTGACGATACGCGGCGGATGTCACAATCAGCCGATGTAACTCTTTCACATTCCAGTCAGCACGCATAAATTCATATGCCAGCCAATCGAGAAGTTGTGGATGCGTGGGCGTCGTTCCCTGAGTCCCAAAATCATTTTCAGTTTCTACAAGTCCTTTGCCAAAGAGCCGTTGCCAATAGCGATTGACGGTCACACGAGCCGTCAGTGGTTGCTGCTTGCTGGTGAGCCATTTGGCAAAGTCAAGGCGTGTCGGTGCTTTCACAGCAGGCGGCATCGGCGGCAGTACTTCTGGAACGCCCGGCGACACTCGGGCTCCGGGTGCCAGTAAATTACCACGCAGTAGAATGAATGTGTCGCGTGGCTTGGGTCGCTCCTTCATCACCATCGTCGTTACGATACTCTTATTCAATTTTGTCTGTTCTGATTTCGACTTTGTCAGTTGTTGATTCAGATCTGACCATTGTGCGTCCGATTGATAAAATGCTTCATTTAAAGTTGTCTTCTGTTTCGCATTCCATTTTTCTTCCGGCTGCTTCAAGATCGCAGCCACTGCCGCATCGACATTTAAAACACGCGGATTCACCGTTGTCGTTGCCAGCCGAAAACGACCAACATTGTATTTCGAATCGCGCGTTTGTTTTAACGTGACCCGTAACTTCATAGGCTCTGAAGACGCTAATGGCTCTTTCAACTTGATAACGGCATGGCGATTGACATTCATCTTGCCTTTTTTCACGTTAATCGCCCAACCAGTTTTAAGATCTCCGTCAACAAGATAACTGGCTGGAAATTTCTCTTGAGAATGGTCGGCCGTTGCGTGAGACAAATTCACGGCTTCAAACTTTGACCAACCGGACTTTGACTGATGAGTTACTTCAATCGTCAATTCATCCAACACAAAATTCCCGTTGGTGGCCCAACCAGGTCCCATTTGGGGGAGACTTTCATGTGTGAGCACTTCCAGCCTCAAGCCTGTCGTTCCCGATGGGATGGTTGCTGTTTCGATGACATACGTATCATTGTTAGGAATCGCCCCCCCCACTAAGAGAGAACGATCTTTCAGTGTGGTAATGGTCGCTCCGTTCTGAGATTTTGCACTTTGCGTCTTTAGAAGAGACCATGGTTTGTCAGCAGTTTGCAAACTTTGTTGTATTTCCTGCTTCCATTGTTGGAACTCCGATGCCAACGATTTTTTACGCCCTGCTAATTGTTTCGTAAAATTGGCAACTTCTTTTTTGAGTTCCTGTTGCTTCACTTTTTGTTTGACTGTGGGCAGTGGTAACGTTGGTGAAGCACTGTTGATATCTGCTGTACTATTGAAAATAGCATAGAGTTGGTAGAAATCTCGCTGTGTAATTGGATCGTATTTATGTTTATGGCATTGTGCACAACCCACAGTCAGACCGAGAAATGCAGATCCGGTCGTATTCACTCGATCTACAACCGCTTCGACTCGAAACTGTTCGGGGTTGGTTCCCCCTTCCTGATTGATCAGCGTATTACGATGAAAGCCGGTGGCAATCAACTGGTCAGTGGTAGGGGTTGGTAGTAGATCTCCGGCTAATTGTTCAGTCACAAATTGATCGAAGGGCATGTTCTGATTGATAGATTTAATCACCCAGTCCCGGTACTTCCAAATGGAACGCGGACCATAAATTGTAAAACCGTTCGAAACTGCGTAACGAGCCACGTCCAACCAATGACTCGCCCAGCCTACACCATAATCATTAGAAACCAAGAGT
>JAJDEK010000563.1 GCA_029259875.1 Planctomycetaceae bacterium | reverse complement strand
TATTACCAGGTGAAAATTCAAGGGCTCCATTTTTTGGGAGCGGCTTATTACGACATTCCTTTTGTAGAAGGATTCTATCATTTGGCACTGATGTTCCCGGCCATTATGTGGATCGCGCGTTGGATTGCAGTTGGTGCAGGTGGATCAACTTTGATGGTCGAAGATGTGAAGGAAGCCATGGCGATTGCCGACCATCACCATGGGTATTCACCAGTATTTGGGCTGCCTCATTTTCGTAGCCGAGTGAGAAATCTGTCTCGTTCACAGGATATCAAGAAGTTAATCACTTGGTACGGGCAATAATAAAAACACGAACTCTATCGACTGTCATTACCGAAGTTCTATGCCTTTCCAGAAGGCAATTCGGTTCTTAAGCTGCTCGTATTCTTGCTCAGGCTCTAAATAATACCAGGCTGCGTCGCGGTTCATCTTGTCGTTAACAATAACGTCGTAAAAGAAGGCTTTACCTTTATAGGGACTCGTAGAAGTAGACGAACTCTTCTTGAGAAAATTACTATTTACAGACTCTAAAGGAAAATAGACATCCCCATCTATAGTAATGATATCATCAGACTCAACTAACACTTCCTCATTCCAAATTGCTTTGGGCACACCACACTCCTCATTATTAGACTCAAATAATGATACTAATAAACGACTTGAGAATAGATGTTTAACGAGGTTGCCAAAACTATCGTAGCCAAGTTTTATTCGAATGCCATCGAATTTTTTTAAAAATAAGCCTGCTCTTTAAAAAAAAGAATTGAACTTTCAAATCTGATGGCAACGCTGAGTGGAGAATTTACTGTCATCATTAGCATCTTATGGATCCTGATGATTATTGTCAGAAATTTGGCGCGGGCTGAAGGAGATAATGCCTAACTCCCACTGTTTCTTTTTGAACATGTTTTGAGAGTTTAAGGTATGAATAAAAGTGGCATCTTTTTGTTCATATGAGATTAAGCCACCATCTTCGAGTTCGGCTACGTGGATCAATTCTTGAGGATGGGCAGATGGATATTGCTTAATTTCTACCTCGCTTGAATCAAGAATCGCTTCGACCGAGAGCTGTGGCTCTTGTTGGCGGAGAGTAAAACGACCATTTGTATTAGGGATTTTTTCCCATTGAAATCGTTTGAGTAAGTCATCAATTTTCATGGAATCATGTTCACAGGGGTTGTTTTGTTCGGATATTACTTTTTTCTTTAGAATAAGTCTAAAACGTTTTTATAAGGAATGGAAGGAAGCCGCTCTTAAAAGAATACGCTTGATATGACCGCGCATAAAAAAATGATGTTTCTCAAAAAGAGAGACATCATTTTTAATTTTTTATACGTTGCTAACTTCAAATTCTCAAAGATGAGGACCTTCTGAAACTCAATTCAAAGCTTCAAAGAAACTTTCGTCTTGTGAAGTCTGTCCGAGGGAAAGAATTCCCTCGGACTTGACGTTCACGATATTGGAAGCTGCCCTTCGGACCTGATTTGGTCAATCCCATTTAGTGTAGTCTTGGGATTGCAGAAGTTCCTCAAATTCGATTAGTTGCAGCAAGACTTAGGTGATGGAGCACAGCAAGTCTTTGGAGCTGGTGCACAGCAAGTAGGAGCTGGAGCACAGCAGCTTCGAGACTTATGCTTGCAGCAACGAACTTTCACTTTACGGCAACGATCTTTGCAACGGTTGAACATCTTTCCGCAACGGTCTTTGCAACGGTTCATGAAGTTTCCTTTGAACAGTTTGCTACGACCGCAGCAAGAGTTGTCACATGAGTTGTTGCAGCAGGTCTTAGGAGCTGGAGCACAGCAAGTTCTAGGAGCTGGGGCACAGCACTTAGGGGCTGGAGCACAGCACTTAGGAGCAGGAGCACAACAAGTTTTAGGAGCTGGGGCACAGCATGTAGGAGCTGGAGCACAGCATCCTTTACCGAGGAAGCTACCAGCTTCAGCAGACACACCAGCACAACAAACAACCGCAAGAGCGGCAACATAACTTAACAATTTCATTTAGGCAATCTCCAAGGATTCGCTTCGTGGACGGTCGTGAGGTACTCTAACATGGTTGATTCAGGTGAGGTTTCCCGATCAACCTGGGAGTCCATAGCCTCACGTAATTAAAAAAGGTAAACCTGAATATCTTTTCGGCCATAATTGCGAGATCATCCTTGAATAAACACAAAATTGTAGTGTCTTCCACCAAAGTGGGTCCTGAAACGTCACTTGTATCGATTATGCGGTCCTTTGGATTGGGTCCAGGAACATGGCAATATCCTCACTTCATTAATTGGCAGAATTACCTGTGTCTGTTTGTATATTTTAGATCCCTTAGAAATACATGCTTTCTCCTCAAACAGCGAAATCATAGAAAATCCGACTTAGTAGTAGTTCCTGAGGCCTTGAATGAGTTGTATTCAAGCGGAGCATGTATACGATTGAAATAAAGTCACACAATGCAAATGTGTCGAACAGCTTTTGTGTGATCGTATGTTCAATTTGAATGGGGTTATATGAGAAAAGTGTTTGTTCTTGAAGAGCGGACACACGTCAGTTCTGAGCTTCAATGGCAATTTGAAGGAGAGACTGATTGGGGCATCCGCGGATTTTCCTCTGAATTTAATTTGTTTCAGCAATGTCTCCTGGAAAACCAAGCAGAACTTATAGTGGTTATTAATCTGAGTATTGGTAAGCAAGTTTGTTTGCATTTTTTACAAAGATGCCTTGGTTCAAAAGTTTCGTTTCCGATGCTCATTTTCTCTGAAGATCCCCTTTTGAATCTGGAATGGGCGTTACGAGAGTTAGGAGTCTTTCATTTGCAAATAGGTAGGCTGGAGCCTGAGAGAATTGCAAAAATATGTCGTTGGCATTTTGGAGCAACAACATCAGGGACGACGACTTAATCACGGACGCTTCAATTTCACGAATCGATATTCATAATTCAAATAGTGCAAGTCTTTTATTTTGCCCACTTGGGCTCTATAGAAAGAACTGAGATTTCTTGAAACACGAATCAATAATGTCGTTATTGGAAAGTACATCAAACTGATGGATAATTCTGAAATAAATGAAATGAACTTACAAAGTTGTCTCAAAGATCTTGTTGATCCTGTCTTTGAGAAATCTTTATCTTCTTCAGGGTTTCTGAAAGAAGCAACAGTGAGCGATTCTGGTCAGGTTCATGTGGAAATTGAATTGCCTGTGCCTTCTTACCCGTTACAGTCTGAGTTTTCAGAATTGATTCAAAATGCGATTCAAAAACAGTTTCCTGAATGTCAGGATGTGAAAGTCGACTACACCATTAATATCAGAGGGAAACAGTCGGGAGGGCGACTGGGACTCAATGTGAAAAATATTATTGCCGTTGGTGCAGGTAAAGGAGGTGTCGGCAAAAGTACTGTGGCAGCAAGCCTGGCTTATAGTCTTAAGCAATTTGGTGCTCGTGTTGGATTAGTTGACGCTGACGTTTATGGTCCTAGTATCCCGCATCTGGTGGGGACCAGCGAAAAGCCAGTGGCGCAGGAATTTCAGGGAAAAGATGGACAGAAAATGACCCGAATCGTTCCAGTTGAAGCGAACGGTTTGAAGGTGATGTCGATGGCATTTTTTGTCGAGCCCGATCAAGCTGTCATCTGGCGTGGACCGATGCTGCACAAAGCGATCACTCAATTTCTACAAGATACGGAGTGGGGAGAGCTCGATTATCTGATTATTGATATGCCTCCTGGAACAGGCGATGTGTCATTGACTTTGTCTCAGTTGCTTGAATTGGCAGGCGCGGTTATCGTCTGTTCTCCTCAACAAGTGGCTTTATTGGACGCAGTCAAAGCAGTGCAAATGTTTCGCCAGGTAAAAATTCCTGTACTGGGAATTGTGGAGAATATGTCTGGTGACGTATTTGGACGTGGTGGTGCACAAGCCAAAGGCAAAGAACTGCAGATCCCTTTTCTGGGGGAAATTCCCATGAATGCCGAAATCCGTGTAAAATCTGATTCGGGAAATATTTCTGAATTAGTGGAAGAAGGCTCGGAATCTCAAACTCATTTGCTCAAGGTTGCTGAAAGTACGGCTATTGAAATTGCCCGTGCTTTGATCTCGAATCCTTCGAGACCACCTTTGGAAATTCTCTAATGTCTTTAAAACCGAATTCAACGACACATAATTCGACCGGTAAAATGATTAGCATTGAAGAACTGATAGAAGAGTTTGAATTTCTCGAAGATTGGGAAGAACGTTGTGATTTTCTGATCGATCTGGGATTCGAACTCCCTCCCATGCCCGATTCAGAAAAAACGGAGGTAAGTCGTGTGCATGGATGTCAGAGTATGGTCTGGCTTACCACAGCCTTAAAACAGGCAGGTGACCAAAAAGTCCTGGAGATTAATGCAGACAGCGATGCTTTGATTGTTAAAGGATTAATCGCCGTTTTACTTGCGATTTATAATAACAAGGCGCCGGAAGAAGTTTTGAACATTGATGTCAAGCAGTATTTTTCTCAATTACAATTGGATAAGTATCTCAGCTCTCAAAGAAAAAATGGTTTGTTTGGGATGGTTGAGAGAGTTCAGCAGGAAGCAAAATTGCTGTCTGATCAAACTTAAGAAGCCATTGTAGCAACCAGAACTGAAATACATCGCTGGTTTTAATCAGAGATGGGGGCCTTACCGGGAAGTGGAATCGCTTCAAAGCGGAAATCAATGGGAGCAGAAGTAATCAGTGTTGGAGCCAGATAAGTGAATTGATAACTTTTCTGTTGTTGAGGCAGATCAGTAAAGTGATAAAGCACACTTACCTTTCCAGTCGTTTCCAGTGTGGTTTGAGATGATCCATTCAACCAATACTTCTTGCCTTGTGGGTTCTGTAGAAAAGCTCGATTGTGGTAAATCCATGTTCGGTGGGATTCGAAAGCAGGGCCACTATAGTCGTAGCTTAATGCGATGCGAATGTTCAGGTTCTGGGTGGGGTTGTGCTTGATTCTCTCCGCATCAATTAATTCGACAGAAATATTTCCTCGTCGGCGAATGGCTCCCTTTGATCGTGAAAGATGATCAAAGGTAATTGGCAGAGTTTCAGCCGCCAGCTCCATTTTAAGGCGTCCTTGTATCTGGATCGTTTTTGGAAGTTGATTACGGCCCATGATCCATTGCATTGTAAATTTTAAATTCTTGCCACCTTCTCCCAGAGGAAGTTCATATTTTGCATAAGGATTGTAGGGCGGAAGTTTGAGTGTTGCGTTTCCCTTTGCCTGGATTTCACTGGATGCGTAACTTAAAAACAGAGGTCTTAAACGTGGCTCAACCTGAATCAGAAATGTTGCCCGCAACAGTTCTCGGCTTGTACTACCGACGAGAGGTCGCCTGAGAATACTTTCGATCTCAATACGAAAAGGCCCGCTGTAACAGATGAGAGTTGTTTCTGCTGGTGGATTCTGCTTATTCTGCCGAGTCTGGTTTAATTCTAGATGTCCGTTCGAACTATTGATTTGGCAAGTCAGATGTAGTTTTCGGGTGAGATCGTCTATTACTTCCCAGAAGGGACGGTCGACAAAATTGACATCGATCTTTGTTTTCAAAATAGCATTCGATAAATCTGCCGAATCAAGCTGGTTCCCAGTTTGCTTACTGATTTTGGCCAGAATGATGTTGAGCGGGTGCTTACCCTTCAAATTAATGACAGACGCTTTGATGGAATCTTTTGCTACCCGTTTTTCAATCTGCTCTCGCACACGTCGCAGGGTGTCTCGAACAGAATTGCTGGAAACGAGTTCTGGTGGGGGCAGTAAA
>JAJDEK010000562.1 GCA_029259875.1 Planctomycetaceae bacterium | reverse complement strand
CTGCGTCAACCCAGTATCTTCCAGAGTTTCCGGGCATTGCGGAATGAAATTCCCTTGTCCCTCTTCTGCATCTCCCTTCAAAAGATCCTGTACGCGATTGAATAACTGACTGAGATGCTGGCTTTTGCCAATGACTTGCATCGGTTCAGCAGGTTCCGTTTGCGACGGTAGCGTCGCAGTACTATTTGACACTTCAGAAGTCTGATCATCCGTTGCTGATCCTTCTGAACCAGCGCTCTCTTCTGATTCACCAGTCGAAGTCAGGTTGAGCATACTCAATGAAGCGAGCAGCTCTTCGGTGTTGACTGCATTAGAAGCAATGTCACCTAGTTTTTTTGAGTCCTTCGGATCAAGAAGGGATTTTGATGCATCAGAATCGGGGGCATTGGCTGACATTTGCTGTTCACACTCAGTTGATTGCACTGAAAAAAGTAATCCCGCTATCCCGATCAATGTGATACTGACAAAAGAAATTTGTCGAACATGATCAAGACCTAAAACTCTTGCACATCTTGTTAGGTGCGAGAAAGCTTAGGTCATATAACTCAAGAGTCAAATTGTTTCGGATAATCGCTAAAATTCAAAACATCTACATATTTCCATACAAATTTTTCTCCACATCCGCATCCAAAGGCCTGAAATCTATCGTAGTAACGATCAGATAACTTGTACCGTTAGTACCGGTTAATCATCAAAAGGAAGACACGCTTGTTTATTTTTACGAACACCAGTGCGAACAAAGACATACGATTTGACTTGAAATTGACGTGACCTAAATTTCTTCCGTATGAGACTTAGGTCTCTCTGTAGACAAGGTCTATCTTCAACAGCGTATCGGATCATTTATGTGTGGAATTGCTGGAATCATTCAGTCTGACCGACATCCAGTCAATCAGGCCGAATTACAGTCTATGATTGACACTCTCAATCATAGAGGCCCTGATGCCTCAGGAGTCACAACGCGCGGCTCTGTTGGATTCGCACATAGTCGCCTGAGCATTGTTGACCTGGCTGGTGGCGTACAACCGATGCAGTCTGCAGATGGAATGCTGTCCATCACATTCAATGGTGAAATTTATAATCACATTGAACTTCGGGCGCAACTCACAAGCAAAGGCTATCAGTTCCAAACTCATTCCGATACGGAAGTGATTCTGTATATGTATGCTGAATACGGTCCCGAATGTGTTCAACAATTTAATGGACAATGGGCCTTTGCGATTCATGATCAAAGACAAAAGCAAGTTTTTCTGTCGCGCGATCGTATGGGAATTCGGCCACTCGTTTATACGCAAACACCATCACGATTCATTTTTGCTTCAGAAATCAAAGCACTGTTCACACTACCTGATGTGGAACGTAAAACAGATCTGACTGCATTGAACCAGTTGTTTACATTCTGGTCACCACTCCCTCCACGAACATTTTTTGACAATGTTTTAGAATTACCTCCCGCGCACTCCATGATCGTCAAGAACGGTCAATTAAAGATCTGGCAATACTGGAACCTGGACTACAGCCCGAACGAAGAAAATCGATCGCTTGATGATTGGGCCGATGAACTGCGTGCTTTGCTGATTAATGCCACGCAGTTACGTTTACGGGCCGATGTTCCCGTTGGCGCTTATCTAAGTGGCGGTCTGGATTCATCCGTCACTGCAGCCATCATTCGAAATTACACCAATGCCCCCTTGAATACATTCTCCGTTGTTTTTAATGACCAAGAGTATGACGAAAGCCGCTATCAACAGGAAATGATTCAGGAATTGGGAACCGAGCATCAAGCCGTCTGCTGTTCCTACGAAGACATCGGACGGGTCTTTCCCAAAATGATACAACACACGGAAAAGCCAGTTCTGCGAACGGCTCCCGCTCCCATGTACCTGCTGTCGCAGTTGGTACACGACAATCAGTTTAAAGTTGTGATGACCGGCGAAGGCGCTGACGAAATATTGGGAGGTTACGATCTATTTAAAGAAACCAAAATTCGACGTTTTTGGAGTCGTCAACCGGATTCAAAAATTCGCCCCCTCCTGTTAAAGCGTCTTTATCCATACATGAAAAATTTGCAGGCACAGTCTCCTGCTTATCTCAAAGCGTTTTTCAACATTCGCCCCGAAGAGCTTAACAATCCGTTTTTCTCACATCTGCCTCGCTGGGAATTAACTTCCAAATTGAAAACCTTTTTCAGTGATGATGTGAAACAACAACTGGTAAATCACAATCCGCTTTCGGAATTCTCTGACCAATTGCCAGAACAGTTTTCCCAATGGCCATCATTCTGCCAGGCTCAATACCTGGAGACGGTGAATTTGATGCCGGGTTATATTTTGTCATCGCAAGGCGATCGCATGGCGATGGGTAACTCAGTTGAAGGCCGGTTTCCGTTTCTGGATTATCGTGTAGTGGAATTTGCCGCACGTATTCCCATTCGTTTTAAGATGAATGGATTAAATGAAAAATATCTTCTGAAATATGCAATGCGTGATCTGATTCCCGAAAGCATTCGAAAGAGACCCAAGCAACCTTATCGTGCGCCAGAAGCACATAGCTTCATTGATACGAAAAAACAGAAGGCCCGCTTCGAATATGTCAACCAGCAATTGTCACCAGACAAACTGAAAGAAAGCGGGCTGTTTAATCCAACTGCCGTTCAACGTTTGGTGAAAAAAATCGCAGAGGGACGCGCGATCGGTACACGAGACAATATGGCACTGGTGGGAATTCTTTCCACACAACTGCTGGTCGAACAGATGATCAATAAACAACCAGTTGCTGCTGGTAATAACGATCCTGGGTTGGCAGCGCTACTGGCATAAACTAATCACATGTTACTTTTTGTATTTATCAACAGAGTAAAGGATAGAAAATGAGTTCTATACAGTCTGAAGTGCGGGATTTTGTTGCTGATAACTTTTTGTTCGGCGAAGATCCTGAGTCATTAAACAACAATGATTCATTCTTGGAAACAGGTATTATCGATTCAACGGGTGTTCTGGAATTAGTCGCCTTTATTGAAGAAAAATATTCTGTGGAAGTCGACGACGACGAATTGGTTCCTGAAAACCTGGATTCGATAGATCAGTTAATCAATTTTATCGAATCCAAGCTGAAAGAATTAGCATAATTTTCCAAGGAGCAAGCCGTTGTTGCTGCAATCATTTTTAGAACAGAGTGCACATCTTGATCCAAATAAAATCGCACTGGTCACTGATCAGGGGCGATATACCTATTGGGAGATAGAACAGCAAAGTAATCGTCTCGCGCAGGCATTGTTGCAACGGGGACTAAAACGAGGTGACCGAGTTGCCATTCACCAGGAAAACACACTCGAAGCCGTCGTTGCCGTCTTTGCTGTTTTGAAAGCGGGGGGCGTCTTTGTGATGGTAAATCCCACCACAAAGATTGATAAATTGACTTATGTCCTGAATAACTGTCAGGCACACGCTCTGATCATTCCCGAAAAAAAACGTAAAACTCTTTTCGAACATAGCGATCTATTGCCACATTTGAAAACAGTGATCACAGTCGGCTCTGGTTCAGAACAACAAACAAACCACGACCTGCAAATGCCACGCTTTGAATCTTGGGAACAGCTTCAAGCAGAGTTTGCAGATTGCATTACGCCACCAACCATTCCCACAATCAGTATCGATTTAGCGGCTCTGGTTTATACTTCGGGTTCAACGGGAAATCCCAAAGGTGTGATGCTGACTCATCTGAACATGACATCCGCGGCACGTTCCATTACGACTTACTTACTGAATGAGCCTGATGACATTATCCTAAATGTGCTGCCACTCTCATTCGATTACGGACTTTATCAATTACTGATGGCGTTTCGTGTGGGAGCTACGCTGGTACTGGAAAAGTCATTCACTTATCCACATGCCATCTTACAGAAAATGATTGACGAAGAGGTCACTGGCTTTCCGCTCGTTCCCACCATGTCTGCCATTCTCCTGAAAATGGACCTGTCGAAGTACGATTTTTCCAAGTTACGCTATATCACGAATACCGGTGCTGCCCTGCCAACCGAACACATTCTGACCTTCCGAAAACGTCTACCTCACGTACAGATCTTTTCCATGTATGGTCTCACGGAATGCAAAAGAGTCTCTTATCTTCCCTTAGATCAGGTCGATATCAGGACGGGATCGGTGGGAATTGCCATGCCCGATACGGAAGTCTTCATCGTGGACGATGCAGGCAATCGACTGCCACCGGAACATGTCGGCGAATTGGTCGTACGCGGTGCTAATGTCATGAAAGGGTATTGGGAAGCTCCCGAACAGACAGCAGAGCGTTTAAGACCAGCCGCACTTCCGAATGAAATGTATCTCTACACCGGTGATTTATTCCGCATGGATCAAGAAGGCTATTTGTATTTCGTAGGTAGACGAGATGACATCATCAAAAGCCGTGGCGAAAAAGTCAGCCCTAAGGAAGTGGAAAATGTCCTTTTTGCACATGAGCGAATTTCTGAAGCAGCCATCGTGGGAGACCCTGATCCTGTCTTAGGGCAATCCATTCGAGCAATCATCACTGTGATGCCAGACCAGGAATTATCCGAAAAAGAAGTTTTGGCTTACTGCCGTAAACATCTGGAAGATTTCATGGTTCCCAAAACAATCGAATTCCGTGATGAACTGCCGAAATCACCCAATGGCAAGATCGACAAAAAACAGTTAGCGCTTCCCTGAGCCCCTCTCAACTGAGAGCTCGGAAACAAAATTATAGTCACTTTCATAGACACGAAAATTTGCTGAACGAACTTGTCAGCAAATAATAAGGAATCAAAAAAGATGAGCGTCAAAACAAAATCATTCAGCCCTGAGTTGTTAAACCTCGATTGTGCAGCCGAAACAGAACGCATCGTCCAATGGATGCAACAAACCGTTCGCAAAACAATGCGAAAAAAAGGAACCGTGCTGGGTTTATCCGGAGGCATTGACAGCAGTGTTGTGACCGCACTCAGCGCGCGTGCTTTTGGAAAAGACCGTGTCCTGGGAATTATGATGCCCGAACATGACACAAAAGATGAAAGCCTGACTTACGGACAATTACTGGCAGATCATTTTGAGGTGGAAGCCATTGTCGAAAATATTTCTCCCATGTTACAAGGTGCAGGCTGTTACGAACGTCGTGATGCCGCAATCAAACAAGTCATCCCTGAATATCAACCGAACTGGAAGTCAAAAATTGTGCTTCCAAATTTACTCAAAGAAGGTGGTTACCGCGTCTTTTCTGTCGTCGTACAAACGCCCTCGGGAGAATTCATCAAAAAACGCCTGCCTTTATCTGCCTATCAAACCATTGTCGCTGCGACGAATTTCAAACAGCGTTGCCGCAAAATGATGGAATATTATCATGCTGACCGCTTGAATTATGCCGTCCCAGGAACGCCGAATCGGCTCGAATACGATCAGGGGTTCTTCGTAAAAAATGGCGATGGTGCAGCCGACTTAAAACCGATTGCCCACCTTTACAAAACACAGGTCTATCAGTTGGCCGCCTATCTGGATGTACCGGAACTCATTTGTATGCGACCTCCGACGACAGACACTTATTCGCTGGAACAATCTCAGGAAGAATTCTTCTTTGCGGTCTCTTATGACAAACTGGATTGCTGCCTTTATGGTTTAAATCATGGTTATTCTGCTGAAGCAGTCGCAGCAGGAATCGGCCTACCAACAGAACAGGTGGAACTGGTTTACGGCGATATCGAATCCAAACGAAAAGCGAGCCGCTACTTACACATGTCACCTCAAGTCATTGACTCGATCTTGGTAGACGCAGAAGTTTAACACCTAACTTCGTCGACAAAAAACAGAAGGGAAACCGGATTGTGAGTAAAAAAGAATTATTAGCCAAGGCATTGGACTGGACTGGGTTAAACAAACTCGCGCGCACAACTCCTCTCTGGAATGGATTGATTGTTCTGAATTACCACCGGGTGGGTGAGAGTGATGGATCGTTATTTGATCATGATCTCTGGAGCGCCTCTGCAGAAAGTTTCGAACAACAGGTTCGTTTTCTAGGATTGAACTTTGATCTGATTCGTATTCGGGATCTGGACGACCTCTGGAATCAACGTCGTGGCCGCTATGTTTTAATTACATTCGACGATGGTTACCGAGACAACTATGAATGGGCCTTTCCCATTCTCAAAGCCCACAATTCTTCCGCCACGTTCTTTCTGACAACAGGATTTCTCGACGAAAGAAAGCTGGCCTGGTGGGATGAAATATCCTGGATGGTTCGCTGCGCCTCTCAAACAGCGCTGCCAGAGAATTCATGGACGGGGGAACCTGTCTCACTGAAATCAACAGACGTGGATCGGTCCATTAAAACGTTGCTTAGCGTTTTCAAAAAACTACCCGGAGAAAAAACCGAAGACTATTTGAACTTTCTGGCAAAGTCGACGGGGTCAGGACGTTGCCCTCAAGATGTCGCAGATCAAATCTGGATGACTTGGGACATG
This sequence comes from Planctomycetaceae bacterium, assembly GCA_029259875.1. GTDB lineage: Bacteria > Planctomycetota > Planctomycetia > Planctomycetales > Planctomycetaceae > Gimesia. The sequence continues at coordinate 1,769 of JAJDEK010000562.1, read as the reverse complement.
GTTCGCGAAATGCATCAAGCTGGCATGGACTTCGGTGGTCATACGGTAAACCACCCCATTCTGGCGAATCATCCTGAAGAAATACAACGCAATGAAATTGAAACCTGCAAACAAAGAATTGAAGCAGAAATCGGTCAAAGCATCTCTGCCTTCAGCTATCCAGTAGGCGGTAAAGATTGTTTTGACGACCGAACCAGAGCCTGTTTAAAACAAGCCGACTACCGTTGGGGCTTTAGCTACTACGGCGGATTCTCTCGCTTTGACACACATGACAGCTTGGATATTCCTCGCATCGCTGTCGAATCCGAAGAACCAGAGGCACTATTTCGTGCCTCTGTTTCGGTACCACAGGTCTTCTGTTAAACGCAAACTATACAAATACACCTATACATCTTCTCGTTTCCTGCCATTAAACTTTCACGCCTTCGTTATTCTTTGCTGATATTTTCCGAGAATTTGTGATCCTTCAGTCTAGTTGGTTGACGATTCTCGTCTAATTTGCGATAACAGCGGACCGCTTTAAAGGTTGTGGTACGCGCGACATCGTGACGAATACCATGGCCCTGATCGCTAAATCGAGTCTGATCCTCTTGGCTACTTCACATAAACTATTATGTCAAAATAGTTTATATTGATCAGACTTTAATAATAAGTCTTTGCCGTTCATCAAGTAAATTGTACGGCGACACTGATTAATGTGGGAGAAACACTGAATGGGTCGTTATACAGGACCAAAAGGACGAGTAAACCGCCGCTTAGGAGCGTTGGTTTTTGAAGATGCGGGTGCAACACGCGCATTAGACAATCGAAATCTTCCCCCCGGAATGTCGCAACGTCGTCGGAAGGCTTCGAACTACGGTCTGGCCTTAATCGAAAAGCAGAAGATTAAATTCTACTACGGTTTGCGTGAGCGTCAGTTGCGTCGATACTTCGATAAAGCTCGTCGTACCAAAGGTAACACTGGTGAAGAGCTCTTAATTCTCTGCGAACGACGTCTCGATAACGTCATCTGTCGAGCTGGCTTTGCCATGACTCGTCCTCAGGCACGACAGGGCATTGTGCATTCACACTTCCAGTTAAATGGACAAACTGTGAATAAGCCTTCAATCTGGGTGAAACCAGGTGATGTGATTTCTATTCGAAACCGTCCTAACCTCAAAAAGGTCTATGGTGAGTTAGTCGACTCTGGTCGTCCTGGCTGTGCCTGGATCACACTGGATAAAAAAGCGTTGGAAGCAAACGTTGTGACGGCTCCTGGAATCGAAGACGTTAGCCTGCCTGTTGACGTTGGTCAGGTCGTTGCTCTGATCTCTCGATAAAGGATTCATACGAATCAATTTAACACTCCGGAAAGCATTTTGGTTTTCGGAGTGTTTTTTATTTTACCTTCGTTAATAAATTCACCCCGCAGGGATGAGAATTGTTTTATAAGACGTTATTGTTATAAACAAAATTTGGGTTTTATTTCCTGAATCTGTATGCAGTCACCGTCGTGGTTACTGAGCTATATTTACGGCCTTGAAACAAAGAGGCATACCCATGGCGACGGAACGTCGAAAAGCCGTCCTACTGTTTGGTGCTCCTGGAGTTGGTAAAGGAACACAGGGAAGAATTCTCGGACAAATTCCCGGGTTCTTTCACCTCTCAAGTGGAGATGTCTTTCGCTCGATCGATATTGAATCTCCTGAAGGTCAGGAAATTTACAAATACAGCTCGCGCGGAGATCTGGTTCCTGATGAACTCAGCATCCGTATTTGGAAACAAGGGCT
>JAJDEK010000561.1 GCA_029259875.1 Planctomycetaceae bacterium | reverse complement strand
ATGCGGCATTGTTTGAACAATTGGGCAATCGCGCTGATGGCAAACTGATAATGGAGGAGTTTTAATCGAAGCCGACGACGAGCGATCTCTTTATCCCCGCGGATGATACATCTGATGCACGGCTTTCAGGCGGCTGTGATCTACGTGTGTGTAGATTTGAGTAGTACGGATATTAGCGTGTCCCAATAGTTCCTGCAGGGCACGAATTTCAGCACCACCGGCCATCATATGTGTGGCGAAACTATGTCGCAATGTGTGAGGGCTGACTTCTTTACTGCAACCGATGCGGGCTGCATTTTTCTTGACGATGTTCCAGACCATGATCCGTGATAGCTGTTTACCTCCACGGTTGAGAAAGAGCGCTTGTTCCGCCTGATTTCGTTTCATCATATGAGGCCGCTCATGTTTCAGATAGGCTTCAATGGCGGCTACTGCAACGGGATTCAGTGAAACCATTCGTTCTTTGTTCCCCTTGCCGATACACCGTGCATAGCCTTCCTCAAGTTTAACAGCGCTTAAAGGTAGACTTACAATCTCGGTAACACGACAACCTGTGGCATACATCATTGCCAGTATCGCACGATCGCGTAGTGGATAGCGATCTCCTTTGCAGGGAGCCATCAGAAGCTCATTGACTTTTTCAGGGCTGAGGACTTTCGGTAAGTATTTCCAGAGTTTGGGCGAGTTGATCAAGTCGGCAACGCTTTCAGCCAAAATTCCTTCCAATACCAAATAGCGAAAAAATAATTTGATCGATGCTAAGTGACGGGCAATCGTTGTCGCTGCCAGTTTGCGTTTATTGAGATGTTCTAAATAGCCGGACAGAAATTTCAAATCCACCTCACTGAACGGTCGTGATTTCTGTCTACAATACCAGTCCAGAAATTGAACGATGTCCGACCGATAAGCAGACATTGTATTCATTGCCATTCCACATTCTGCCTCCAGATAATTCAAATAAGGCTCCAAAAGTACCTTTGGGTCGGTATTTTTACGGGCCTGAAATTTGGATTTAGTAGGTGGTTTCTTACGTGGAGGCATGCAAGGACCTGTTCGCTGCTTATCTCATATCGATTATCACAATGACTCAAGTAGAATGGCTATCTCTCCCAAGTAGAGACCGGTGGGACTCAAGCCAGTAGGTATTATCGGTGTGAAACGAAGATGGCCTTGAGATTGGAACCAGTTAGCGCAGTCCCAACGGTTGTAGTGGACAATGGGCGGCTATAAAAGTCTGGCTTTCTTCCTCATTGTCAAAAATGACGTTTAATGTTCGCTTCCGGGCATAGCCACTCATTGCCATGACTGTCCCAACACCATACCGCGGATGCCGTACGCGCATTCCGATCGAGAAACCCTGTGGGAGATCAGCTGCTTCAGGTGTTTCTTTCAAGAGATCCGCACCAGTCATCAGCAGCGGACGTGTGGGTGTTGCCGCTTTCAATGCTTCAGTATCGACTTCACCGCGTTTGACTAACTCAACAAACTCATCAAAGTGAGATTTTGTATCGAACATGTTATCCGTCTGGTCTTTTACTTCGACATCAATTTCTTTCAGAAAATCACTGGTAATGGTTCGCCAGGGGCGACCTCTTAACGAACGTTCTCGTGTTTGAGTTAAATAAAGATGTTGTTCGGCTCGAGTGATACCTACAAAAAACAGCCGCCGTTCCTCTTCTAGGCCGTCTCGAAACTCTTCACGTAGAACGCGCTCATGGGGAATCAGGTTTTGTTCTACCCCGATAATAAATACGACCGGGTATTCCAGACCTTTGGCTGCATGCAGGGTCATTAAAGTCACACGACCAGCCGAATCATCCAACTGATCGGTGGCACTAGCCAGCGTGCTAACTTCCAGAAATCCTTCCAGTGACGTTTCCTCTCCGAAAATTTCATCATATTTCCGCGCCGTTGAAAGCAATTCATTGACATTAGAAATTCGCTGCTGGTCTTCTTCATCAGGGCTTTCTTTCCAACTATCGATCAAGCGCGTACTGTCGATAATGGCTTCCATCAGATGCGCAACTGAGCCAGAGTCGGCCATCGAAAAACCAGAAATCATCTTTGCAAACCGAGCGACCATACCAGAGGCTCGTTTGGAAAGTGTGGGGCAGTCTGCAGCTTGATGTGCTGCCTCTAAGAGACGAACCCCTCGCTCGTCTGCCCAGCGAATCAGCTTATTTTGCGTTGCTTTACCGATCCCTCGTAATGGTTTATTCACAATCCGAGAAAAAGCGACGCGATCATCCGGGTTATTGATCAATTTTAGATATGACAGCAGGTCTTTGACTTCTGTCCGTTCATAAAAGGCGACACTTCCTGCTAATTGATAAGGAATTTTATATCGAGCAAGAGCCAATTCGAGTTCTCTCGAAAGCGAATTCACCCTGTAGAAAATCGCGCAGTCCGAGTAACCCAAGTCTTCCTGATCGATGGCCTTACGAATTCGCAAGGCAACTTCATCAGCTTCGTGCCGTTCATCATTGAAGCAGAGCAGCTCAACTGGTGTGCCCTCTTCATTTTCAGTAAACAGGGCTTTGGCTTTACGTTTCTGATTATGTGAAATCAAGCAGTCGGCCACTCGCAAAATTTCTTTTGTACTGCGAAAGTTTTGTTCTAATCGAATCGTTTTACAGTCTGGAAAATCTCGCTCAAATTGTAAAATGTTTTCGATTTTTGCACCGCGCCAGCCGTAAATGGATTGATCGGGATCGCCGGTCACACAAAGATTGCGTGTGTTCAAAGAAAGCCCCATCACAATTTGATATTGTGCCAGATTCGTATCCTGATACTCATCTACAAGAATATATTGATAGCGCTCATCCAAGCTCGCCCGTAATTCGGATGACTCCTTTAAAAGACTGGCTACATGTAATAGTAAATCATCAAAATCAACGGCATTTGATTCCAGCAATAACCTCTGATACACCGGATAGACACGTGCGGCAACCGCCTGCAAATGATCGCCGAACGACTCCTGATAAGTTTCAACAAATTGTTCTGCTGTAATCAGGTCATTTTTCGCACGACTGATCATTGATGCAATCGTCGATGGGTTATAGGCAACAGTATCGATATCTAATTCGTTCAGAACGTGACGAATTAGTTGTTGTTGATCAGTCGTATCGAAAATAGAAAAGTTGCTATCGAGTCCTACCACATTCCCATATCGCCTTAGGATTCGAACACAGAATTTATGAAAGGTAGAGATTTCCACACGACAATTCGGGATCAATTTCCGAACCCGTTCACCCATTTCATCTGATGCTTTATTAGTGAACGTGATTCCTAAAATCTGACGCGAAGAAACTCCTGCATGAATCAATGAAGCAATGCGATGTGTTATCACACGCGTTTTGCCAGAACCTGGGCCGGCGAGTACTAATAGTGGACCTTCGTGATATGAGACCGCTTCAAACTGCGGTGGGGTCAGGGCCTGCTGAAAATCCAAGAGAAATTCCTTTAGTGACGTTGAGCTAAATTCAAACAGATGAAATTACCAATGTATGTTGCGGGCTCGCAAATTCCAAATCGAATGGCTTAATTATTAAAAACACACAAAGTGAACGTTTGTATGTTTTGCTTGCGATGTGAATACAAGTCGCTTTGGTTGATTGCACAATATTTGCGGGTCCACTAGACTGCGCAGAAGTGGCGATATGATGTGCCTGGATATGTTGCGAAAAAAATGACGGCCCTTCGACATTGCCGATGCCGAGAAATGGGCTATTTGACTAGAATATTCGACCCCTGATCTCCTTTCAAAAATGAAGAAGCATTCTGTAAGGAAGTTACAACATATTCGGAACCTGCCCATAGACAGGGTTTTGCAGATTTTAATGCTTTAATAGTTGAATGGTAGTGGCTATGTATTATTTCACACATACTCTCTGCCTACAAATGACGATAATTTATTTTACAACGGTAGTCCCCACCTCTACTAATTTGTAATACGGGCCAAATCTGTCCTGTGTTCTTTTAAACGGTGGCAGCCGTTTTTCGAATCCCTTTGCCGATGGAGTGCGATTAGACATGCTTCTAAAGGAATCAAAACCTTCCAGAAACAAACAACAGTATTTTGGTATGGTTAGTTTAGCAGTTTTAGGTATCGCCAGCTTGGCGTTGGTTGTGACAACCACAATGGCTGTCGAAGGAACAAAGCCCCAAAAAGGGGACGTAGGTTTACAAGGCATCTTGCCTGCCGAAGTTCCTGAAGATCTATCAGGAGAGTCCTTAGAAGACCTGGAAGGCAAATGGGTTCAATGGGAACAGCAAGTCTCTGATCTGCTGGGAAAATTGTATGAATCAGATTTAACTCTGGATCAACAGAAACAGACATTAGCAGCGCTGCAAGCAAAAATTAAAGAGGCAAAAGGTCAAGCTGCCTTAGCAGAATACTCTAGCCGTTTGCAACGACGTGTTGATGTTGCCAATGCAGTTCTCAAAACGCTCGGACAAGATTGGGGAGCCGTCAAAGCTGCTCAAATGAAGTCAAAGCAATCTGAATTAGTAGCAGTAACCAAGTCACTAAAGAAATACCTCGACTCATTACAAAATGGCAATGGTTGGGTTGAATACTTGCAGTTGAATGAACTGCAAAAAGAGTTAAAGAACAATTATTCCGAAGTGGAATTACTAGAGCTCATGAAATCGCTACAGGCTAAATTCAATGAGCGTGGTGCATTAAAAGATGTCGAACAACGAAAATTCTTTAATCGAGAACAATTTAAGGGATTGGAAAAGTCAGTCAAGGCATTTTTAGCTGCATCTAAAGCAGGCACAAGCAAAATTGATATCAGCAAAATCCGAGCACAGTTGAAAGTCCTGGTGACTAACCTGGAAGAATACGAAAGCTCTCAAAGTAGCAAGAATGCCTTTGAAGCGCGTAAAACTTACGCTCAGTTACGTAAAGAATTGGGAAGCGGCTTACAGCCGTTAACTGCTGCTTTGCGGAACAATTACTTTAATTATAACTTACGAGTAATGGTCGCTGAAGATTTCATTAACCGTTTGATCAATGATAGTACTTGTGAAACGGGTCCTGTAGTCGATTGCATTCTGGGAGCGTATGTTACTGGAAATCAGGCAACCACGAGCGAAGTAGGAGTGGATTTCAAGCCAAGTGATTCCACGCTCCGTTTCGATTTGACATTGAACGGTGTCACAAACAGTGAGACTTCCGGTACAACGAGTCAAGCTGTCATTTATACTTCAGGAAATCATCAATTCTGGGGTGGAAAAGAAATTAACTTTGATGGCGATCTGTTTTCAACACAACCAGCTTGGGTACAGGCTGATGCCAATAACACAACCGTAGGAGCTAGTACAAAACTGGATGGAATTCCTCTTTTGTCAGGCCTCGGTCGTTCGATGGCCTATCGACGTACAGCACAACTAAAAGGTGAAGCAGAAGCAATTGCTGCTCAACGAGTTCGTGATCGGGTTCGTCCTCGCTTTGATGAGGAAGTGGACGATAGAATTTCGCGGGCCAATGAAACAGTGGGCAACAAACTCAACAAACGCCTTAGAGATAATAATCTGTTTCCCTCAGCTCGAAGCTATGCTTCCACAGATAGTCATCTCTATATTCGAACTCGGTTGATGGATACAGGTGAACTAGCTGCTAACTCGCCTCCACTTTCCATCTCCTCTAAAGATAGTGTTGTTCTGCAATTGCATG
>JAJDEK010000057.1 GCA_029259875.1 Planctomycetaceae bacterium | reverse complement strand
CGAAATACCGCTGAGCCCGGTGGCTCCTTTCACTGACTGGATTCGGTCGGTGATGAAATCGCGTTTTGAAAGTTCTGCTCCTGTAGAGCCTAAAATTCTTAAGGGTATCCAAGAGTGTTTGGAATCGGGAACGACGTGTCTGGGGGAAATCGCGACCAGTGCAGAGAGTCTGCATGTATTCGCGCAGACTCAAGCTGCACCGCGTGCGGTGGTCTTTCGTGAGTGTTTGGGTTTTTCTGTTGATCGTATTCCAGAACAGGAACGAATCGCTGCCCAATTTTTTGAAGAACTCCCAGATCAAGATGATTCTCGTTCCATGCAGTTAGGACTGAGTCCGCATGCACCGTATAGCGTTCATCCAGATTTATATCTGAGTCTCGTCAACCAGGCCCGCGATCGGGGAGCACCAGTTGCCGTCCATCTGGCAGAGACGCAGGCAGAACTGGAATTGTTGGAACGGAAACAAGGTCCTTTTGTCGAATTATTAACCGAACTGGGGCTCTGGGATCCTAACATTTTGCGAGAGGATGTTCGGATGTTTGACTATCTGGCACCGTTGGCAGAATTAACGTCTGCCTTGGCCGTTCATGGTAACTATTTTGGCGAAACCGAAATCGAATTTCTAAGACAGGCGCCACAGATCTCGGTCGTCTATTGTCCGAGAACACACCACTATTTCGGTCATACTCCTCATCCCTGGCTAAAGATGATCGGGCAAGGCATCAATGTGGCGATTGGTACTGATAGTCGGGCTTCCAACCCGGATTTGAGTCTTTGGAATGAGCTGCTTTTTCTACGCGAGAAATTTTCAGACATTTCTACCGGTTTGATTTTGGAATGCGGCACTCTGGCTGGGGCGCGTGCATTGGGACTGTCTCAAGAAATTGGTTCATTAACAATCGGAAAACGGGCTGATTTGGCTCTGATTCAATTACCTGATGGTTCCAATTCCCCAACAGGCAGTGATCTTTTGTTAAATTCTCAGTCACATGTTTCGCGTGTGATGTTGAATGGGGGCTGGATCAATTGATTTCGTAGGAAATCTGGTTACCCTATAGTTTCTAATTGTCGCAGTCTGCGTGCTGGTGTTTCAATCCCGGCACTGAGTGTGATGCATGATCAGCGTCCGCTTCATCAAACCAGTCTTAGATAAGTGCTCCGAGTGAAAATCTCAAGTGTTGTTGGGGAACAATAAATGGAAGAAACAATGTCAATCGTATTTGGTCAATCGGTACCTCAACAGCTTTTTTCATTGTCTGATGAAGAATTTCTGCAGGCGGTAAACTGGAAGTCAAAACCAACCGGGGATTTGAGGAAGGGAGCCCAGGCGGGAGATCTGAATCAATTTACCAAGGGACTATGTGCACAACTCAAAGAGATCTCGAAACAGAAGAAACGAGGCAAGCACGCTGCAGAAATGCTCTGGGCAGCTCTATGGTCTGAAGAGGATGTTGAAGAAACCTGCCGTACATCGGATTTAATGAATCTCATCAAGTCGGTTAGAGATTTATCCGGAAAGAGCAAAAAGGGATCAAAGAAAGTAAAGCGTAAAAAAACACCGGAATTGAGCTGGGACGAAGTCAGCCGTTTGTTGGTAGGATGGTTGGATCAGGTTTCCGTTTCAGAACCACTACGACCTTACGAGTTGCTGCTCTTAACCGAATTGATTGAGAATGTCGGTTTTCGTTTGGCACCATCCACGTTGGTCACGGTTTGGCGTCATTGTCTGTTCGCAGCCGCTTCGCTTTGTTTCAATCTTGAAGAGACTGATTTTTCAGAGACGACAGAAGACCAGGTGATTCTGATTTCAGGTGAATTGCCTTGGCGATTAGGGTTTCTCTTCTCGGAGATTTCAGGAGCTAAAAACTTTCGACAGTTAGGGCAACAGAATCTGCGTGAGTGCTTTTTTGATCGAACAGACACAGATGGCACACCGCATATGGGTTTCCATACCCGCCTGGATTACTGGTTGGCTACCTTAACACGCTCATCATTTATCGGTCATGTCTGGGGAAAACGGGTCTGGGATCAAGAGGCTCAGGAACGTTTCCAATGGTCAGTGGAAAATCTAACTGCACTCTGTGAAGGTTCAGGAAGAATAGCACTTTGTCCCGTCCATGCTGTCGAACATCATTTGCTGCTTGCTCGAGCGGCCTATTATGCGGATTTGCCTGCGAGGGGAGTGGAGCGTCGTTATTTAAAGTCGCTGGCTACCGGAAAAAAACGTCAAAAGTTTTTTATTCACGCGGATGACGATCCTTCAAATCAGTCTGATTGGTCTGCGATCGCTTCGATGAGAAATTACTGGTCTGATGCGTCGAACTTGCTGGTTACGACCTGGAATGGTGACTTGCCTGAATTAAGTTTATCAGCAACAGGCAAGTTATTAATCGAAGGTGATTGGGGCTTTGCGCTCACCGCTGATGACAATGCAATTTCCGGAGATGGTGAGTGGAGTTCTATCTGTTGGAATTCGGATGAAGATGCAGACTACGTTGAACTACATATGGATTTGGAGTCGGGTTACAAACTAGAACGACAAATTTTGTTACCGCGTAATCAACATTTTGTCTTTCTTGCAGATATCGTTACTGGAACAGAAACAGCAAATCTTGAGTATCGTTCT
>JAJDEK010000560.1 GCA_029259875.1 Planctomycetaceae bacterium | reverse complement strand
CTCCCAGCTCTCTTCTGTTCTGGCATGCTGGGGCATTTGCGGATTTCTACTGGCGGCACTCATTGCGTTTGTCCGCCGCGACCTGTTGCAAATTATTGTCTGGTTTTTAATCGGACAAACTTCTTTGACACTGACAATTTTATTTGCGTCAGAATCAGTGACCGTCTCGAATTTTATCTTATTGAACGTGACTCAAGGTCTCGCCTGCTGTCTTCTGTTGCTTGTGATTCCGCTGATTTCTCATGAAGCACGCAGCCGAACTGACAAAATCCTAATGTTAGTGACAGCGTTCTCTCTCATGACAATCATCGGTGCGCCTGGCTTGGGAGGCTTCACTGCACTCATCGCTCTGATCTGGAGTCTTGTTAATGAAAGTCTCAGACTTGGCTTCTGTTATCTGCTGTGCACGCTGTTGTTCAATCTGGCTTTGATACGTGCGTTCTGGCAACTTGTGAAACAGGACCGAACCGAGACCGACTCTATTGATGGTGGCACGCATGCTGTTCTCAACGAAAATATCGGACTCACCTATCTTGCTTTCAGCCCTGCGCTAGCGTTGATTCTCCTACTGGGAATTTCCCCCGCCACACTGACAGAAAAGAGTTCCTTCGCGCTCAAAGAGATCCACGTTAGTTCTTCCGAGAATTCCTCAGCCGAAAACTGATTAGTTATCGGCTGCTTCGTAGAGCACCACTTTCTGGGTGTCGCCCTCTGGTTGGAATTCGTAATGCGAACCGGCGGACAACGTGTAAACTTCCCTTCGATTGTTAACCAGACGACGGTAAGTGAGCGGCGTTGCTGTATCGAACGCGTGGGACTCTCCCGGTTTCAATTTATAAGGTCCGCCCCAATCGCTATAAGGACTCTTGAGTTCGTATTCCATTTCCTCTTTTGTCAGATTGGAAATCTTGAGTTCCGGCACAGAGAATGTCGCCAATAATTGTGGGGAAGTCCAATTGACCTGATTCACTCGATACCTGCCAAAGCCTAACTCAATGTCAGGAATCACTGTGGCAGACGCGGGACCTTGTTTGGTCCAGCCATCCCAGGCAGCCTGTACGAGTCCTCGCAATTTTTCCTGATTAATTTTTGCGTCCTGTGGTTTATAGTTCGGAGCGAAACGTGCGCTCCCGCCGATTCGAGAGTCCCCTTCCCAATCCAGACGTAGTGTCCGCTTAGAATAACTGGGCTCCTGAATTTCAGGCTCGACATCCTGACTCACTGCGAGAGAATATTCGGCGAAGGGAATCCATTCTTTATCAGAGGCTGATTTCTTGATCGCCATGGAAATCGCCGCTTGAGGCACAACAAACCGGAACTGGTTACGATTGTCTTTTTTCGCCTTGCCACCATCTTCTACCTGAATTGGTTTGGTTAAAATGAGTTCCGACCAAATTTGCACATTGTCACCATACTGTTTCAGGTCAGGAAACACTTGCTGCAATGTTTTGGGATCAGCCAACGCATCAAAAGAATGCCCGGGAATGTCCAAGACCGGAACCCGTGCAATATCTGCCTCGACCAGCATGTCTGTTAACGGTTTTAACATGCTCGGGGCCACTCCAATTTGCAAGTCTGTCACTTTAGGAATGTCGCTCACGGGTCTTCCGAGAGATGAGAGGTGCTTGACTTTTGCCTGGGGTTTGGTGGAATCCAGAGCAGCAACCGTCAGACCAAAGCTCAATGAAATCCCTTTTTTGTCTGTGACCACATCACTGGGTGAGAGTCTCATCCGTGGATGATAGACGGGCAAAGGCCAAATAGCATCGACGATGTCACTGGCTTCGTCAAAGTTCAACTGCTTCTCCAACTCATCAACCAACCCCGGCACGATGGCTTTCACTTCTTGTTCAATACGTCCTTTGCTGCCATAAATCCCATCGACCAAACCACTGGAGACCCTATCTGATGTCATGCCGATGCCCCGTGTGGAGACACCATACGGTCCGGAAACATTCCAGTTATCCTGCGGAATGTTAAAACGTGTGCGCAAAAGTCGAAGCTTAATCTGATTACCATTAATGTAAGGTTTTACATCAAAGCTCAGCCAGACAGGTCGCTGATAGCCGATACTCACGGAAATCGGCCCTGCCACTGCAGAGTGTCGGTTACCGGAAACATAAGTCGTATTGATTGAGAGGTTCACCTTTTGGATCCCCAGTTGAATATTGAGTGTACCCGCCGCATAGGCTTCAATGGCAGCCCTGGACAATTCACCTTGATATGAGATCCCAGAAAATTGAACCGAGAAGCTACGCCCCTGGGCAACGGTCGAATCGTAAATATCATTGATACGACCTACCAACATATCTTTAGGAACCATACTCGGAACAGCATCTGCTAAGGACTGCAAAAACTGATTTCCCAACCGTACCGAAACAGCATCGTCGATAATTAATGCTGGCGTGAAAGGACTCTTGGGGTCGACATCTGCTGGTTGTTTCCAATCCGGCTTAACCAACAACGGTGCATTGGAATCCGGAACAAGAGAGGGATTTTGCATCCAGTCGAACAACGGTTTTGTGTAAGCCACCTTCCACACATCATGGCCGACTTGCGGTTCGGTAAAACGTGGAGTGCCGCCCGCTTGTTTGATCGCTTTAATCATCTGTTCTGACTCGGCCGGAAGTACAACACGATCATCGGCACCATGAAAGGCCCAGATGGGAACATCTTTCAGTTTTGAAGCCCATTCTGTTTTTCCCCCGCCTGACATTGGTACAACGGCTGACCAACGCTTGGGAAACGCAGCCGCCATACTAAAGGCACCATAACCGCCCATTGACCAGCCAGTCAAAACTTGTTGACGGGTGTCGATGGAATAGTCCTTCATGACTGTGTCTAGAATTTTGAGCGCTCGTTTGCCATCACTGGTCTCTGCCAACCAACCGCCTAACAAGCGTTCTTTCATATTCTCTGCTTGAGGAAACACAACAACGAACGGAAAATTTTCCGCCTGCTGTTTTACGATCGGCCCTAGTCCGACTTGTGTTTGTTTAAGACCGTCGTTTCCGCGCTCACCAGCGCCGTGCAGAAACAGAATCACGGGATACTTTTTCTCAGGTGAGTAACTTTGGGGAACAAACACGACATAACGGTGCTCGCCTGCTTCATCTTTAAAGGTGGCATTGACAAATCCTGTTTTGACCGGTTTCGTTTGCGCCTGAAGAGATGCCGAAGAAACCAGCATAGTAATTAAAAGCAGAAGTAATAAACTTCGGAATGCATACGTCAGACGTGTTCGTTTTGACTGCATGGGTACAATCCGTTTCCAGATTCAGCAGAATCAGTTTGAGAGGTCGTTCAATCCGTGATTGAGAGAAATTAGCACCGATCAGTTATGAGGTGACTCAGCGCCAGATATGTCGATTTTTGTTCGTCGCAAGGTAACTGTCAACAGAACGCCCATCTCAAGTCAATATAATAGTGTATTCCCAAAGTCGACACTTGGACTGCTCGCATGCGTTTTGTAAGAAAACCGTAAAAAGGCCGTGGATTTTCCGCTCGGCAGCTCGTTACTTCATAATGTAAAGAATCCATGAACTTCCACAACAGGTGACATTTCAATGAAGAGGATAACTTAATGATCCGATTGCTCGCATTCTGGTCCGCCATCGGTTTGCTTAACTCAGTGCCACTATTTGGGTTTCCGCCTCCCGGTTTTACACCTGATTTTGGAGGGAGCCGAGCCACAAATCAGGTCAAGATTGTCACCAAAGGTAAGTACCGGCTCATCTATTCCAATGGGATTCCCGATCATGAAACGGGGCGTTTCCCGAATCGCAATAATCCCAACACAATACGTCCACAACGTCAGGAATTGCGTGTTCCCACCGATCCGCAAGTGGCACGCAATATGACACCTGCGGGACATTCTGCATTTGGAGTCGCCGTCAATGGTGTTCTGCTCGACCCGGGAACAGCCGAGTATTGGAATCGGAACCGCCGTTCCGGTTGGAATTATGAGGCGCTATCCGGAAAACTCAATCTGGGACTCGACAAGAGTAATGCACACGTTCAACCTACGGGCAGCTACCATTACCACGGCTTACCCCATGCTTTGATTTCGAAATTGGGAAAGCCTGGACAGGTAGTCGCCATCGGTTATGCCGCTGATGGGTTTCCCATTTATTCACAATATGGTTACACCGACGCAGATGATTCCAACAGCAAAATCAAGAAAATGAAATCGAGCTATCAAGTCAAACAAGGGAAAAGACCAAACGGACCCGGTGGTAAGTATGACGGAACGTTTGTGGCAGATTTTGTCTTTGTCGCTGACTTAGGAGATCTGGACGAATGCAATGGCCGTGTAGGAGTGACGCCCGAGTATCCTGATGGGATTTACCATTATTATTTGACAGAAGACTTTCCGTTCATTCCCCGTAATTATCGGGGAACACCAGATTCCAGTTTTCAAAAGCGTGGACCAGGACCAAGAGGGAGACCACCGGGGCCTCCGCCCGGCGAAAGAAGACCTTTTTAGTGAAACTCCAAATCTTGGAATATTCATAAGGTCATCGGATCGCTACCAAACAATGAAGCCATGATGATGAAGCCTGAAAGAAAACTCGCCAAACCGAAATCGTCTGCTTATCTAGAGCGTACGTGTCTTTGGTTTGGTATCTCGCATCTGGTTCCGTGCGCGCGAAAGAGTAGGTCCAATCGAATTTTCCGGAATGTCCAGATCAGTGCTGATCTGGCGGTAGGACTTTCCCTGCAAATGGTACTGCTCCACAATCTGGGCATCTGCAGGCGGCAGTTGCTTGATCATGTTCTGAATCTCTTCCTGATCGTCATGCATTTCTTGCTGACGGGATTGTTCCTCAGGAATACTTTCCAGCTTCGATTGAGTGGCAACATGC
>JAJDEK010000559.1 GCA_029259875.1 Planctomycetaceae bacterium | reverse complement strand
AAATAAACTCCAGCCTGATCCGCATTCAGCTCCAAGTCTGAAAACTGAGTGAGTTGTGTCTGGTCAAGCAATTCCGGTCGGTCAATAAATCCGACATATTCTGAGATGGACTCTTCAAAAATTGAAACGAGCTCACCCTGTCGAAGGCTATCGAGAGTTTTGTTTTCCAGTGTGCTGCAATGAAAGTGAGAGGGTTCTTTCAAACTCTCAGAGAGCGCACTGTCACTATCTGAAAGATAGAATTGAATTGAGGCTGTCATTGCTATCAAATTTCAAAGAATCTAATTTTAGACTTTATAACAAAGAGATCATGCCGATTTGTCTAACCTAACCGATTTTCATTTCAGCAGAAAGTCAATCTTGATCATTGACACCAATTAAGATTCATTCTTTGTTAAAACAACAGAGTTGACCATTTTCTAATGAGACAATGATTCTTCCTTCTGAATCGATTGCGGTCCCCCCCTTCACTGCCAAAGCTGGAAGTTTGTGAGTCCAAAGATCTGTACCTTCATTAATATTGATGGCTGTCAGAAAAGGAGACTCTCGTTCTAAATCCGGATGACCGGCTACTAAGAGTGTTTCAGGAGAGACAATAAAGCTCGTAAAACGTCGATTTTTCTGGTCTTGCCAGATATTTTTACGTTTAAATGCTTGCCCAGTCCGGCGAGCACGCATGCTTAACCAGCGAGCGACTTCTTTTTTAACTTTGGGTGCGCCAGGAGGTAAGGCTTCTTTCAGAGTGAGATTGGTAAAAACGCTTCCTTCATAACTGGCATCATGGACTAGTTCTCGTCGGTCTTCCAGTGTGTGTTCAATCGACAGGTATTTCCCGTAACTTGGGTAGTAGGGATAGAAGGCGGTTCGATACTGTGATCGAACCTCAGTACTGGGGGTATTCAAACATCTTAATGACTGCAGGTCATAACGTGCTGTTTCATAGACGCCTCCTGCCAGGAATCTGAGTTCGTCTTCTTCGATGAATAGACTTCCCTGTAGACTGATTCCACTATTCACTTCTTGTGATAATGCTCCTGAGGAATTGTTTTCTTGTTTCAACTCACCGGTAATCGAATTTAAAGCGACGACGTGAGTACCATCGAAATGTGCAATCCCTGCGACGGCATAAACAGTATCATTTTGAACGACGACTCCACCAGCAACAGGCCAGGTCGAAATCAATTTACCATAAACGGGAATCAAACGTTGATCGGGAGCCACTCGAAATGACCAGAGAGGCTTTCCTGTTTTTGCTTCATATGCATAAACCCGTCCATCGGCTGAACCGACAAAGAGGCGGTGGTCGTTGACTGTAGGAGGGTAAAAAATAGCGCCTCCAGTATATTGTTTCCAGATCAGTTGACCCTGCATATCAAATGCACTGACAACACCATTTCGGTCACCAACAAAAATCATATTGCCTGCGATCACAGGCGCAGTGGGTAGTGAGGACTTCGTTGCCTGAGCTGTCCAGGCAAGTTTTGTTTTCTTTGGCACAGAAGATTTCGTCGTGGATGATTGCCGATTGTCACCGCGAAAAGCGGGCCAGTCACCATCGTGAATAGATAACGGTTCGACTTTCGACAGTTCACTCGTATAAGCAACTCGCCGAGGGGGATTCTGAGTAGCTGGCGAAGAGGAATTCTTTTCAGGACCCAGGCAGATGTGTCCGTAAAGAGACAGCTGGCAACCGCACATCCAGGGGCCCCAATATAATAGCCCATTAGAAACGATGACTCCATCCTGACAGGGAGGCCGCATGGGAGCTATATGTTGGGCAGTATGTGATTCCGTTTCTAGCCTTACTGTTCCACCACTAGTACGGAAAAAGATGCTATCAACACTTCCTGTGGCACGCGTACAAGCACGGCGAGTTGGAAGTGAAGCAATTTTTTCTCCCGTGGCGTAGTCAAGTTTCATGCCCGTTTCTTTCGGTCCAGCGGCATAAATACCGTCATCACGTAAAACTAATTGTAAGTTTCCGTGCTCTTTTTCCCACATCCAATATCCATCAGAGGCGGAGGCAGTCACAAGATGTAAACGCTGTGGACCCGCAAAAAACAGGTAGTCGTCACTGCATTTCAAATAGGTTGTCGTGGCATAACCGGTGACGTAATGTTGCGCTTTTTGATTAGAGCCGATCGAGGTCAGTAGTTTTTTATCGTCATTTTTCCAGACCTGTTTTCCATTTTTGATATCGAGACAGGCCAGAAATTTATCCGGGCAGTAGTAAAAAATATTGTTGTTTTTCATGCAGACGCCACGGCTGTCGATATAGTCTTTATCACGAAAATGCCAAAGGATCTTTTTGTTGGTAGGATTGATGGCAACAAACGTGCGGCCGTAACCAAAAGCGTTTTTGGGATCAGAATAGTCGTGCCCTTTCCACATACTCCAAGGCCAGTGTCCTAAGCCTCGTCTTGCAGATTTTTGAGTATCCACCTGAACTTCTTTGTTACCGATCAGTGCATACAGAGTACCATTCTGCATGCCCATCCATTTCCAGACAGGACCATCGGCAAGTTTCTCATCAATGACTATTTCATCCCGGATCTTTCCCGTTTCACTATCAATAATCTTACAGGATTCATTATCAGCCATGTATAGAGCATCTTCGGTTCCAATCATGGTATTACGGTGAATCATAAAACCTTCTGGCAGCTTGCGTTTCCAAAGAATGGTTCCATTGTAGGCATTGATACACATTAAAGTATTCAAGATGGCATTCTGATTTTCTTTATGAGCAATGTGCCCGAATGCTTTATAAACTTTTCCACCAGCGGCAACAGACATTTCAGGCATCGGTGAAAATTTGGGATTTGCCAGAAATTGTGTCCGATAGGGAGATCGGGCATTTTGATCTGTCGATTGAGGATTATTATCAGGTCGATGGTAGGGGTGATCCCAATAATCATTTCCTGCTGGAACTGGTTTCGTCAATTCTGAGTCAGAGAAAAAAGCGATACCTTGAGGTCGTAATACACGTAAAAGTTCATTCGTAGATGCCAATTTTCCAACAGTTTTTTGTACAAAGATCACATCAGCCAGATTACTGGCCAAAGCAATGGCATTATTCTTTCCCTGATCTGCAAAAACTCGTTGTCCCAGTAGTCCAGCTTCGTCTGCCAGGCGACGGACTTGCGCCACTTCTACTTGTGACTCTGACTGAAAATAAATTTGTAAACTGGTATTTTGAACTAATTCGACAACGAAGGACGCTTGATCTGCCTGAGGTAGCCCCAGAACGACACACAGTCCTTTATTCGATTTCAATTTGTTGAGACAGGAATTGGTATCAGGAGAAATCGTTTGCTTAGTTTCTGGAGTTTCTGCCAGGAGTGAAGTTTGCATTACCAAACACAAGTAGGAGATGAGAAACAGAGACCATGTTTTGTTTCGATTCATAATTTGATTCCTCTGCAAGTCTTGTGGAGCAATGAGCTGTGAGAATAATTTTCGTTCAAATTTGGAACCTCAAATCCAATTGTGTTGATTTGTTTTTATCATCCCAGCATTGAACTCGAATATCAAAGAGAATTTTGAAAACTAGTATTCTAATGTCAGTTTAACAAATGTAATTAATGAAGAGAATCATAAGGACATCTAATTAAAATGTCAGCTAATGGAAGCTTCAGGCTCTTTTACAAACAGGGATAGTGTACAAACAGTGTATTGGTGTTCGAAATCTGAGCTAACTTGAGAAAAATGCAATTAATCGACTAGTTTAAATTTTCAAATCTTTGAACAATGAGTGCAGAATAAGCCGCTAATCAAGAATAAATATTGATTTACAGAGATCAGTATTAATAATTAGAGTAATCGTTTGAGTGAAAACAAGGGGACCTGTTTGACGCTCAAACAAAAAATCGTTTCGACTGGTGATCAATTCTAATCACTGGCGGTATTCGCGTATGAATCACATCTTACCAGATTATTTTGTAAGTGAAGCGACATGGTTCTATCTATCCTTGTTGTTAGCGATCGCGGTCTTTTTTCGATTTGATCGCATTCTATCGCTGCGCAATTTGGATTTATTATTGCTGCTTTCGATTTCACCAGGTCTGTTGTTTGTCGGTACTAATCCCATACTGGGGAATGTCTGGTTGTTTGTGGGGACCGGGTTATTCATGACTCGCATGAGTGTCGACTGTTTTTTTCAACGTAGACCGCGCGGCGAACAGAATCTGAATAGTTTCGGAATGGCATTCCTTTGTATTTCAATTTTCACCTTTTTAATGATTCGTGTATTCACAGAAATTCCTGCACCGGAAACCATTCAAACGGTAAAGCAAGCTGATAATTTATTGAGTATGCAAGATGTCACAAAGATTCAATCACAAAAAACTCCTGAAGCCGGGCCAACTGCTCGTTTATTAGCGACATCCGTTGTTCCACTTTCAACTGCCATGGTTAACGGACTGGATGCATCCACACTGGCGGCACGCATTATGGCGTTTCTGGCTCATGCGTTCGTCGTGGTGGGATTGATCATTATGGGAAAGATACATTTTTCCGATACCCAACTGGGACTGGCGATGGCATTGCTTTATCTTTTGTTGCCATGTACTGCGTATGATGTAAGTAAAGCAAATCATGTATTACCGGCTGCGTTACTGGTTTGGGCGTTTGTAACCTACCAGAAGCCTATTCTTTCCGGCATTTTTATGGGGCTGGCATGTGGTGCCATGTTTTTTCCCGTCTTTCTTTTACCATTATGGGCCAGTTTTTATTGGAAAAATGGACTGAAACGTTTTGCTTTGTCTGGTAGTGTCGTCGGTGTTATCTTGCTAGGTAGCCTGGTCCTGACATCTGTTGATCATTATTCATTTACGAAACAAACAATTGGATCGATCGATTGGTCAGTTCTCAAGTTTGAGGGAGGGCAAAAAATTCCGGGATTCTGGGGTGACTATGAATCAGCTTATCGAATTCCTGTTTTTGTTGGCTTTGTGCTTTTAATTACCTGTCTGACAATTTGGCCACGTCGGAAAAATTTAGGTCACCTGATGTCACACACGACAGCTATCATCATTGCGACGCTGTTGTGGTACCCTCAACAAGGAAGCGTTTATCTGCTGTGGTACTTACCGATGTTACTCATGGTAGTATTTCGTCCTCGACTCTTACACACTACCCAGAACAAAGACGTAGATCGGCATCAACAAAGTAGCGAAAAACCCAGTTCACGTTTTCAGGATTCAGTCAACGTCGTGAAACCTACAACTCAGTAGACCGAACGCAGTTTTCGGTCGAATGTTGGTCAAGTGTGTTAAGAAAAATTCTGGGTCGTATCGAGAGCGTCAATTTCGCTAGATCTTTGAGATTTTTCTAGTTTTGCTAGAAGTGGCGCTTCGACTTCCGGGGAATCAAAATTGGTTTTAGAGCCAACAATGAACATCGGCCGTGCTCTGACTTGGTCATAAATTCGGGTGACATATTCACCAAGGATTCCAATCCCTAAAGCATTGAGAGCACCGAAAAATGATGCTGTAATCGTGGTGGATGCCCAACCAGGAATTGCCAACTCGGTGAATAGCTTATGATACAGTACGAAGGAGATCAGCGCGATACAGACGATAGCCGATACAGCGGCGATCACGTAAAAAATTGTGAGTGGTAAAAACGAGAAGGAAAAAATGGCAGTTTTTGCCAAGCGACACAATTGAATAAAAGAAACTCGGGGGTTTTCGTCATACCGGGCCAGACGTTCGACGGTAACGCCAATCTGACGATAACCAACCCAGGATCTCAGTCCGGGAAAGTAACGATCTCGATCGTGGAGTTGTGCGATTTGAATGGCTACTTTGCGGTCAATTAAACCAAAATTGCCAGCATCGCGTGGTATCGGAGTGCTGGAGATCAGATTCAGCATTTTATGAAAGGTTTGAAACGCCCAACGTTTTACAAAATTTTCTTTTCGATCTGTTCGAACTGCATAGACAACATCATAGCCAGCTTGCCAATGTTCGATAAAGTCGACGATTGCAGAGGGACTATCCTGCATGTCTGCGTCCATAATAACAATGGCATCACCGGTTGTGTGCAGCAAACCCGCCTGAACTGCGGCTTGATGCCCAAAGTTTTTAGCGAAATGAACTACTCTGACGCGTGAGTTTAATTCGGCAAGATCATCAAGGATGAGTCCGCTTTTGTCTGAAGAACCATCGTTGACGAATATGATTTCATACCGACACCCCGCTGCCTGTAATGAATCTTCGACAGCTTGGAGTAACTGCGGAAGCACATCCTGTTCGTTAAATACAGGTAGTACAACCGAAATTAGAGCATCGGCAATCGGTTTCCGTACAGAATTGGTATGCTCATGGTTACTCTCATTCATTTGACCAATACTCCTACCAGTGAAAGGCCAAATGGAACTCCTGTTGAATGAATCAGTTTACGCTCGATATGAGCACATGATTTCAAACAGGCGTTTGTAAATCGTGAAACTCTGGCGAAACGCGGAGGTGAATCATCCGTACGTTTCAGAATTTTGTCTTTTCCTCTAATTGCAATTGCAGCGGGTAACGTAAACGAATTCCAGTATGTTAACCATTTTACTTTCAAGCCTGCTTGCTCAGCATGTTCACGAAATTTTGATTTTGTGTAACGGCGGAAATGTCCCAATTTTCGATCCCAGTCAGAATAGAGCATGGGATAAGCGGGGACCGTAATAATAATCCCACCATCATCGGCTAACGTTTCCGCTGCATTTTTCAGTAACTGAACCGGATTCTCCATATGCTCCATGACATCTAACAGAAGCACTGCTTTTGCAGTGCTGGGAGAAACTGGCCAAGGTTGACTGAGTTCATGTACGAAGAGATTGTTTAACCCACGCGAACGACCATGTTCTACTGCATCTTCCATCAGGTCAAATCCGGTGACCTCATATCCTAGTTGGCTGAACTCGAGTAAGTTACGTGCAGAACCAATTCCTCCTTCGATAATTAAACCGGGAGCGGGAAATTCGGTGGTTAGAATTTCGGTTACCAATTTACGTTTGGCAACGTGCCACCAATAATTCTCTTCTAATTCAATGAGTTCGGTAAGGTGTCCTGGATCCACGGTTTTGGTATTTTCGTTTTGGAGTGATTTGAGTGAATGAAATGACAAGTTGTGATTTCATCACTAATAAAAAATGCCTGACAAAGCTCAGCATAACAGTGCGATTAAGACAACTCTTCCTGATTCTACGTAAATATGGCAGTTTTTCACTCAATCTGCACAGATTTATTTTACCTATAGTGTTTATGCCGTCTATAGTATTGACTCTGTCCGAGTATTATACTGGCAGTTGTATGTGTAAATTTGTGGAGTATTGATTGTGGAAGGCCAGCCAGCCCGGCAAATCACAGGATTAACCTGGATTGCTCTTATTATTTTTTTTCTGATTCTCATCTTGAATATTCCATTGTTTATCAGGATGCCTTTAGCGACTGACGTTGTTCTATATGACCTTCAAGCGCAAATGGCTCTCGATGATGGGGTCTTATACAAAGATATGTTCGAGACGAATCTGCCGGGAATCGTGTGGCTACACATGCTGGTTCGTTTGGTAGTCGGGATGAGTTCTGACGCGATTCGGATTGTGGATTTAATCATTTTCAGTGGCAGTGCCTCGCTTCTGATGCTCTGGAATCGCCGGAATCAGCTTTCCATAACAGGTATGCTTTGGATTGGCATTGCTTTATTCTCATTTTACTTTTCGATCTCGGAATGGTCTCACTTTCAGCGAGACACATTGATTCTCCTCCCTGCTCTGGCGGCGGTGTGGTTACGACGTAGACAAGTCGATCAACTCATTGAAAATAACCAGATAGCGGCCAAGGTTTCTTTAGCATCTGTTTGGGGATGGGCTTTCCTGGAAGGTCTCTTGTGGGCGATCGCTTTTTGGATCAAGCCCTTTGTGGCAGTACCTGCCTTGTGTGTTTGGATCGGGTCACTGTTAATAGTACGACAGTCCAAAAAATTGCTGGTCGATTTTTCTGGTTTACTGCTGGGCGGCTTAGTTTTGGGAGCAGTAGGAAGTTACTGGATGTGGCAAAATGGCGCCTGGCCTGCCTTTTATGAGACCTTCACTGAATGGAATCCAGAGTATGTCGCAGCGCGTAAAGCGGGATGGGAACCTTTGCGATTTGCTCAGTTTTTGTATCGATTTTATCCCTGGGTTTTCCTGCATTTAATTGCTGTTCCTCTCGCTTTTGTAGCCATCAGGGACTACTGGAAAAATAGAGGAAACGCCGAAGAGGATTCTCTAGCCAAATCAGGCAAGCGAGATTCTGTATTGTTGGCTTTAATGTACTTAGGCTGGGTCGTGCAATCGTTTGCTTTTCAGCACCTGTTTGATTATGTGCATCCCCCTTCTCTCTTATTAGCAATCACTGTTATTGGAGGTTATTTGGGAAACCGGTTCCAGAATCGTTCACTTAACTGGGGATGGAAAAGTGGATTGGCATTATTTCTGATGATGGCTGTATTAGTCTTCCCTGGATTCAAACCAAAAAGGATGTTGTTGTGGAAGACTTGTGTATGGAACTATAGCAATGCGGAATTGAAGTCACAGCTAGCTTTATTAGTTCAGGTAGATTGGAACGATCTGGATGCTGTAAAACAATTCTTACAATCTCAAAATTTGAAAGATGGGCAATTACACTGTTATAACAGTACCTTGGTCTATTTGTACCCAGAGCTTTCTGTCAAACCCGCTACCAGATTTGTCTTTTTTGATTCAGTATTGATTTTTTGTCCCAACCATCGCAAAGAACTTTATACTGCCGTTAATGAAAGCCAACAGAAATACGTTGTCACTGATCTAATCGATAGCGGTTTTACTCGGGAGATGGCGTTGGCAATATCACCTGATTCAAAACAAATTACACCTACAGATTACCCTGCCAGTCTGAGAGGTGCCTATCCTTGGTCACACCCCGTCGTTTTTCGGTCGGGAAGATATCTGGTTCATAAAATTGAACGTCCTCTGGGGAAATTTGTGGGGGCTGGAAAGATACCAACCGAAGCACAAGTGAAAGAATATTATCGTCAGCAAAAAAAACAGAAACAAGCAAAACAGTCAGGCTAGCTAGAGAAAGCAAATTACGAAAAACTCATCACTGATGATTTTGCTTTATCGTTTCATCAAGTATTAACGATCTTAGTTCTACTTGATCTCTTTTCTGACGCGTAAAGACATGAGTAGCAAAATGAGAGTTACTGCAAGAGCGGTAAGCGAAATGACGCGTCCAATCTTATACCCTGGTGGTGTGAACGAAAGCTGAACCACATGTTTACCGGCTGGAAGAGGAATCGCTCTCAATGAAAAATCTGCCGGCAAAATCGAGATCGCTTTTTCTTTGACTCGAGCCGACCATCCCGGGTAATAAATATCGGAGAGTATAAGATACCCTGGTGCATCTAACTCAGCCAATATTTCTAACTGATTGGGGCTTGCGCTCTTAATCGTAGCTGCTTTGTAAGATTGTCGTTTGCCTTTGGGCAGGATATCATTTTGCAGGAATACTTCCGTCTTCGGTTGAAGTTGTGCGATGGTTTCGACTATTTGTTTACTTGGTGCATTGGGATTTAAGGTTTTGATATTTCCAATTAAATATGCTCGTGGTAATGGATTTAAGTTTTCTAAAATGATGTACGGTAATGTGGCTGGCTCGGAATCTCGCAACGCAAATTCTTCGGGGATTGCTCCTTGTTCAACGATTTTCCAGCCGTCTAGTTCGATTGGTTGGTCAGATTCCAAAATAGCGTATTTCACACTCATGAGATCTAATATTGGTTTGCGTGCTGTGGAAAGTTGTGGTTTACTATATCCTGCCATCATCAGTGCAGCATCTGGTTGAGGAAACGCTGCCGCTGCCAACAACCCGAGACGCACGAGAGGCACTGGTTCATAACCCTGGATTTTCAGGATTTGGCTATTCCACGCTTCGCGATCACTCAATAGCTTTTGGTTGACGAGTACTCGGTGTTGCCCCAAATTCTCTTTCAGGAACTTTGTGATTTTTGTTTCAGTTCTAAACGAAGTTTGAGGAATGGTCCTTAATATTTGTTTGCTATGGACAGAAAGTTCTCCGGTAGCCACGACACAAAGCAGTATCGTTCCCCAGATGGCTGTCTTGCGTGAGAAGCAAGCAGAAAATACTGCCACTGATATTGCCAATGTAGCTACGAGAACCGAGATCAGTTGGATCTTAATTACTTTTTTAGGGGCGAGCTCCAAGGAAACAATACCCTGAGAGGAAATAATCAGGTAACTCAGGAGTAACAAGGCCAGGATGAAGCAGAAGAGAGAAATGGTTTGGTATTTTTTTTGAACCATCTTATGAGTCAGAGACATAATAGATTCACTGCCAAAACCTGCAAGCATGGCAATTGCGAACGAACAGATCCACAATAATCGAGCAGGAATTCGGAACATGGAAAATCCGGGAATAATATCGTAAAGCAGCGTATAAAAAGGTAGGTTAGGTCCGAATGCCAACAAGAACGAGGCTAAACCAATCACACACAATCGAATCACAGTTCGGCTTTTGATTGAACTGAATACTCCCACGCATGCAAGTAGCAAAGGCAGACATCCAAAATAGCAAATCGCCTCCCAATAATATCCGCCTGGGCCCCTATAGCTACTGGGGCCTCCCCAGACAAACGGGTCTATCAACTGTAGCAAGCTGGGCAGAGAGAGACTCCCACTTTCCAAGGCTTTGATGTCAACGCCACTGGCTCTGACCGCTTGTTGGGTATAGATATAAACAGGAATCAAATCAATGGCGACCAGTCCCATTGTTAGAATTCCGGTGATTAGCCAACCCTTGAGTAAGCTGCCAGCCGAAAACGAATTATTGATTTTTTCAGGTTCGATTTGATTATGAACAACTTGTTCTGGATCAACTTGCTTATTTTTTTGAAAGAAAGCGATCCCTGATTCGATCACGATTGAAGCTGTTAAAAAGAGAAGTAGGTAATAAACTTCTTGAACATGACCACAGAAAAAAGCGAGAGCAATGAGAACAGCCATGATGGGAGGCGCTTTTTTATGACCTTCTATCAATAATTCATAGCCATAAAAAATCCAAGGGAACCAGGCAATTTGAGTGATGGATGTGAAATGACCTTCTCCCGTTTTGGCAACAAAGTAGGGAGCGGCCAGGAAGATAATTCCAGATAATAGAGAACTGAAAAAATTGAGTTGGTATTTTCGACCGAGTAGATAAACGCCCCACCCTGCCCACCAATGATGAAAAACCAAAGCCCAGC
>JAJDEK010000558.1 GCA_029259875.1 Planctomycetaceae bacterium | reverse complement strand
TATGTATTTGGCGGTGGCAATTATACACCTAAATATCATGCGACGAATGATGTTTGGAGTTCAGAAGATGGAGTTCATTGGAAACAGGAAACTGCCAAAGCACCCTGGCATGAACGCTTATGGTTTTCCTCAGTCGTTTATCGAGATCGAATGTGGGTGATTGGTGGTTGGTCTAATCATCCAGCAAAAAATAAAAATGATGCCTGGTATTCAAAAGATGGAAAGCATTGGAAAAAACTCAAAACAAATAAAGTCTGGAGAGAACGCCACGAACTTTCTGCATTTGTTTTTCAAGATAAGATTTGGATTGCGGGAGGGCATGCACAACCGCTTAACAGTGAGGTGTGGACGCTTGACGTTCCGAAAGACTGGTTCGATAAGAAAGACAATAGTGCTTCTCTGCAACCTGGGCTACCAAAGACGGTTAAAAAACTAAAGTCTGGTAAACCAGCCAAGATCGTTTGCTTTGGGGATAGTGTTACCGGGGTTTACTATCACACAGGAAGTCGTCGTGCTTATACGGATATGTTAGGAATCGCATTAGAAAAAACGGTTCCTGATGCGAATCTTAATATGATCAATGCCGGTATCAGTGGTCATACCACGGTCAATGCGTTGTCGCGGATTGATCGGGATGTACTCAAGCATCAACCTGATCTAGTCACGGTAATGTTTGGTTTAAATGATATGAGCAGTGGCAAGAGGCATGTTCCTTTGGAACAGTATCAGAAAAATTTGAAATCGATCATTAACAAATGTCGTGGTGTGGGAGCAGAAGTTTTACTTTGCACGCCTAACGCCATTATCACAACCCAAGGTCGTCCAACAGAAAAATTAGTCAAGTATTGTGATGTGATCAGGGCCGTCGGCAAAGAAATGAAAGTACCCGTTTGTGATTGTTATCACAAATTGAATGCATTGCGAGATCAAGACGCTTTAACATGGCGATTGCTGATGAGTGATGAAATTCATCCCAATATGGCAGGCCACAAAAAATTAGCGGAATTCATGTCGGAAGCGATTACTGGGAAAGATGTTTCTCTGGCAAAAGTGGAACCACCAGCCCCGGCTCTTCCACACACAAGATCGTTCATGAAAAAAAAACAACCGATTCAAGTTGTGGCGGTGCCACCCTTGGATCAAATGATTCAGCAAGCTTTTCAGAAGATATCTCCAGAGACTCAATTGCAAATAACGGTCTGGAAAACAGAAGGTAAAACACGCAGGCAGATTGAAGCAGATGCCAAAACATTGATAAGGCCTCAAAAACCAGATTTGGTGCTGCTTGCCATTCCTCGCACAGCTGCTTCTGATTCCAAGGAAGATTTCATAGACAGTTATATCTGGACAATGAACTATTCTCTGAATTTTGGAAAAGGGGGCTGGGATTGTGTTGTTTTTCATCCCGCAGTCTTTGACCCTCAGCATGCGGAACCTGAGATTGATAAACTAACGCGACAACTGGTCCGAGGACAGGATCTGACCCTCGTTGATCGTATGCCCAATCAAGCAGCAAGCGCAGAAGCAATTCTGTTAGAATGGTTGCAATCTCAATTAGATTAAATAACGCTCTAGTCGCTGTTTCTCTGCGTATTCTGAAGGAAAATACCGAGTTCTCTTTCACTTTGTGTACTATGAATGTCTGGAACGATACATAGAAATTATGAATGTGAATTTTGTTGCTTCGACTCATTCTCGTAAGTTTTAATATGTGTATTCAAAGCTCTGGAGATGTGTGCTGTTAAACGTTTGGTTGCCAGCTTCAGATCGCGTTTTCGAATCGCCTCTAAGATCGATTTGTGTTCGATAGCATAGGTGTGGGGTTGGTGTTGGGAACTGAACTGACCTTTGAAGGCAATACGTTTGCGAATTAGGGGAGCAATCACTTCCAATAGTGTTTGGCTGCCGGCACTCTCGACCAGTGTGCGATGAAACCGCATGTCGTTGTCGAGACGTTCATAGCGAGAAATATTTCCATTTAAAGCAATTACTGCATCGCATTCCGCTTCCAGTAGATCGATTGTCTCATCAGTAATATGCTTCATGGCCTCTTTTAAAGCGACCGGCTCTAGTAACAGACGACAGTTGTATAAATCAGTGATTTCAGGAACAGTCAGTGAAACAATTTGCCAGCCGCGACGCGGGATACGGACAAACATGCCATCTTTACTGAGCCAATCCAGAGCTTGTCGCACAGTAATTAAACTGACACCGAATTCTTTCACCAGATCCTGAGCGCGAACCGTCTGTCCGGGATAGTACGCGCCTCGTAGAACTTTCTCCTGAATCTCACGATAAGTGCGCTCTGTTTGATTTTTAAATTCAAATGTTTTGT
Organism: Planctomycetaceae bacterium; assembly: GCA_029259875.1. GTDB lineage: Bacteria > Planctomycetota > Planctomycetia > Planctomycetales > Planctomycetaceae > Gimesia. The sequence goes on along the minus strand of JAJDEK010000558.1, from coordinate 5,035 downwards.
CAGCAGTAATTGCGCCATTCGTAGGTGATTTGACGACCACAGGATGACGACTTTCATCAATTTTTACCCACTTATCCTGAATGAGTTGGTCAATTGCTTTTCTTATTGTAGTGCGGCTGGTCCCGAGTTCTTGAGCCAGAGTCGTTGCATTTAAGTGTGCGCCTTTCGAAAGCTCATCCGAGGCCAGTTTCGCAAGCAAATGCTCATGCACGCGGGAGACTAGTGTCTGTTGGGAATTTGATGACATGAATTAGCGCCTATTGAAATCAAAATCTAAATGAAGACAAACACGATTCCCGAGCAGAAACGCTTTAGGGGGGATCGATTGCCTATACGAATTATAGATATCGTGTAAAGAAACGAAACCGATGGAAAATATATAATAACAAAAATGATATTATTAATAATAAAGTTATTGACATGTGCTTGTGAATAATTTATTAATGATGTTATTCATAAAAAAGTCATTGTGTTAGACGATTTGGGCCTTAATACTCGTCTATAGTAAATAGCTGTTCTACTGTGCTCGTATTATTTTTATTTTCCAAATCATTTGGAGTATTTAGCCATGCGAACTCTAAAACGTCACCGTTTTGCCTTCACCTTAATCGAGTTGTTAGTCGTGATTGCAATTATTGCGATTCTGATTGCTCTACTATTACCCGCCGTTCAGCAGGCTAGAGAAGCAGCCCGTCGAAGTACCTGCAAGAACAATCTAAAGCAATTGGGGCTGGCAATTCATAACTATCACGAAGCACATAGTGTTTACCCTCCTTCTTCAATTAACAGGGGGGCAGGAAGTCCCAATGGTTGTTCTGGTTGGGGAGCCCCTGCCATTAGTGGCATCACTTTACTGCTTCCTTATATGGATCAGGCCAATGTTTACAATCTATACGACTTTGACATAGGACAGACAGATCCTGCCGTGAATGTGGCCGCAATGAATACGGATATCCCCGTCTTGATATGTCCAACCGATTCGAATTCAATCGTTCAAATCACAGGCGCCTGTTATAAATATGCCAGTCCCTGGCAAGCAGCCCAACATAATGGAGGCACAAATTATGTATTCTGCACGGGAACTGGAACTGGTTGGACTTATTTAGGTTCAGCAGGAAACGCACCAGACCTGGGAGGAATCTTCCTGGAAAATGGTAAGAAAAAAATTCGCGATGTGACCGATGGTACTTCAAATACGATTGCTATGGGGGAAGTCCTCTGGGTTGATCATGCCAATAACGCCCCCAGCAATGGCGAAGGAGGAAAACCAGCTTGGGCGGTTGGTGTGGGAACGCAACTCGGATTCTCATCAACAGCGGGAATCAATTTCGATTGGGAGCAATTTGCTGGCTCAGCAGGGCAATGTCGTGGTCCAAATACGACAAGTGGAAGTAGTTGCGGTGGCGCACGCCCTGCGGCACTGCAAAGTATTCACGTTGGTGGCTGTCATATACTCTTGGCTGATGGTGCTGTCAGATTTCTATCCGAAAATATTGATCAATTGACTTTGGATTATCTGGCACAACGTGCTGATGGTGAAGTTGTAGGCGAGTTTTAATTTATTGAACAAGCTAATTAACAGCATCGTTTTATGTACAACCATCATATGCGATTAGGGGAGGGGCGAGCGTGATTACTTTAGGGAAAGCATCAACTGCATTCAACACACTGTTGATGTCAAGTATATTGCTTATGGGTTGTTCAGGCCCTTCACAGGATGATGCTCCAGAGAGAGCGATTACATCCGGCGTTGTTTCATTTTCCGGAAATCCAATTACACAAGGGCAGATTAGTTTCATTCCCAAGCAGGGACCGACTGCAATGGGACCAATTAAAGATGGAACCTATCGTATTGACTCTAAAGGAGGCGTGCCCATCGGCAAGTGCCAAGTCAGAATCCTGGCATATGAAGAAACGGGTAAGGAATACACTATAGGAGCCGGTGGGAAAAAGGCAAAGGAAACAAAACAAATCATTCCTACCAAGTACAACAAACGGTCAACACTCCATGCTGAGATCGATTCAGGTAAAGAAAATAAGTACGATTTTGATCTTAAATAGATTTGAATAATACGCGATCAGAAATTGTGAGGATGGTTGTTTCTCAGCCATCCTTTTTTTATGGCATGACTTGAGTTGACTATAAGCAAGCTTGTACTTTCTTAATGCATACAAAAGCTATCATGATCGAGTTAACAAACATTCTGCTAGTGAAATGACGATATTGATTTCTATCGAGATCTGATTTGTTTAAGATGGTACAATGATTATGTATCGAATTGAAATCTTCCCTTATTAATACCACTAATCTTGTGCCGTATCGTATCACACCCTGATTTCACTCCAGAATCCGGAACCAAACCTATGTTAGTTGGATATGTCAGCGATGAAAATTATCGTGCGTTATATGATGTCGCTGTCGAGTTTCAAGCGGACGGTCACTTTTTTAGTACTCGCTCCACTGCATCAGGGGCTGTTATCGCCGATATTCCTGAAGGATCTTATGAAGTCATTTTGCAGCATCGAGAATTTTGTTCCAAAAGAGTTCAGCTTCAAGTGAAAGATGGTCAAGTACATCAGTTCCGACTGCTGTCAACAAAACTGTATGGCTTTGCCTGGCCACGGTGTGTGAGTGCAGGGGAATCTTCAGAATTTCGTGTGCATTCTACTTCCGAGTATTATCTAGAGCTTTGGCGTTATGGTAAAGAAAAAGAATACGTCCGTCGGATTGGCACGTTTGATGATCACGCGCCTTTTGCAAATCTACAGATCACTCCGGATGGCGATTATACCCAGAATGGGGTCGACTGGAATCACGTTGGCTATAAAACGGTGACACAAAAACAAAGGGTGTCTGCGCCGGACAAATCTGGTTTGTATATGTTTCATCTGAGTAATCAAGAAGGGGAAATGTTTACCTTTCCCTGGGTGGTTTCTCCAAAAACACCCCAAGCTGATGTGGCGATTCTTGCCAGTGATTTAACCTGGAATGCCTATAACAACTTTGGTGGACGCAGTAACTATCTCAATCCGGAAGGCCTGCCTCCGACACCGGTTGTCAATAGCCGCCAGGAATTGCGGCGATATCTCAAACCTTCCTTCGGGGCCTATTATGTTGAAGAATATCCATCTCTATCTTTGGAGCGACCACAGCCCTATTTACACATAGACCCGCAGGAACAACTCCGTGATCCTATTCACAGCCGCATGGGTTGTGGAATGCTACATTCTGAATGGCGTTTACTGGGTTGGATGGAAGAGCAAGAACTCGCTTACGATTATTACAGTGAGAGCCAGTTTCATTTCGATCAGGTCCCTCTAGATGAATACAAGGTCTTGATCTTGGGTTCGCATCCTGAGTATTGGTCGAAACAAATGTATGATCGGCTCAAATCCTGGGTGTTTGAATCGGGAGGACGTTTGATATATCTGGGAGGCAATGGACTGAATTGTGAAGTGGAATTTCTGGACGACCATCGTATTGTGCATCATGATACCGATTGCACAAAATGGTGTGGAGTGGCGATGGACCCACCGATTCCTGAATCAGAGTCTAAGTATGAAAGCCGTTATCACGCACGTCAGGAATCCGAAGCCAACCTGTTAGGAGTCGTATTCTCTTTTGCGGGCATTATGACAGGTGCCCCTTATAAGGTAATTGATGATCAACACTGGTGTTTTCAAGGGACAGACTTAAAACAAAACGATTTGTTTGGAACAGAAAGCCAGCACATGCGAATTCCGGGAGGGGCTTCCGGGCATGAGACGGATAAAATTTCTCCAAGTTCGCCGACTAACGTGCATTTGGTAGCACAGGGAATCAATCCTGATCAAGGAGGCGCTGATATGGTGCATTTTCAGACTCCTTCTGGAGGTGAAGTCTTTTCTGTAGGATCGATTTGCTGGATTACATCAATGCTAGTCGACGAAAATGTATCAAAGGTCTCACGCAATGTGATTGATCAATTTATCAAATCATCATAAATCCATTAATTAAAGAAACCAATGAAACGCATTCTTCGCGAACATACGACCGCTGTTTTTTCTGCTCATGCTGAACCTGTGTTGTCAGTGAGTCCAGGAGAAACTTTCATTATTGAAACAGAAGACTCGCGCGGCGGGCGAACCAGACGGCCCGAACAATGTACGCCAGAAGCGTTACACAAGATGCGACAACAGGGCTATGCCGGTAATCCTGTCATAGGTCCTGTCTATGTGGAAGGGGCAGAGCCTGGTGACACACTGGCCGTTGATATTCAAGAGATGGCATGTGATACACAGGGGTATTACGGTTATTGGCCGTTCGAACAACATCTACAGGATCTGATTGAAGAACCAGTGACACGTCTGGTCAAGATTGTTGAAGACAGAGTGGTTTATTCATTTCAAGCTGGAGGAAAAACGCATGAGATGGTTCTTCCTGTTGCACCAGTCATCGGTACGATTGGAACGGCACCTAAGGAGGAAGTTGTCTATACTTATCATACGGGAACACATGGCGGTAATCTCGATGTGCCAGAGATTGGACCGGGGAGTACGGTCTATCTACCTGTGGCAGTCGACGGTGCGTTATTGTCGTTAGGAGATTGCCATGCGCGGCAAGGCGATGGTGAACTATGCGCGGTTGAAATGCGTTCCGAAGTGAAATTATCGGTGCGTGTGCTTAAAGGTTGGACAAAACAACAAAAATGGTTGCGTGCTGAAACAGATAAAGAACTACTCACAATTGCCTGCGATCGACCTTTGGAATCAGCACAATGGTTGGCGATTCGAGAGATGATTTCCTGGCTCGAAGAACGGCAGGGATGGACCAAAAGCGAAGCCCGCGAATTTTTGAGCATCGCCAGTGATGTCAAGCCGGGACAATCACTGGCTGGGCCATATTCGATGCGTGTGCTAGTTCCTAAAAAACTTTTGTCCTGAACACAAAGCTGACAAAATCAAACGACAACAAGTGATTCTTCTCGGTCTAGAATCGGTCGTAATAGATTGTCGATCTCTTTACATTCCAAATTAGTTAACTGGCGTTGAGGGG